>NZ_AOPZ01000108.1 GCF_000414115.1 Streptomyces aurantiacus JA 4570 | reverse complement strand
CCGAGCTGCTTCCAGGTGCGGTACGTCGCGACGATCGGGGTCAGCTCGGAGTAACGCGTGTAGGGAAGGCGCCTGCCCTTGAGCAGGTCTACGGAAGGGGCCGTTCCCGTCGCACGACGGGAACGGCCCCTTCCGCATGCCGGGGGACGGGTCGGCACCCGAGGTGCCGCGGGTCCGGCCGGGCCGCCCCTTACGAAAGCGCAGGTGGGGGGCCAAAAGTACTAGAAGATCGGCACGCTCCGTAAGCGTCGGACCCCAGGGCGCACACAGGGTGCTATGCAACCCTTCTTTCGGTTTTCACGTCTGACAGTTGACGAAAAGCCACGCCTGGCCCTGAAAGCAGGGGGTACCCGACCGAGTCCGCCACCGACAAGTCCGCGGGCGACAAGAGCGACGCGGGCAAGGTCGTCAGCACCGTCTGAACT
>NZ_AOPZ01000107.1 GCF_000414115.1 Streptomyces aurantiacus JA 4570 | reverse complement strand
ACTAAATTTGATAAAGCCGTATCCCCCGAGTTTCGACTCGGGGGATACGGCTTTTTTGCGTTTCCTTGCAGACCCATTCTTCGGTTCCCCTGCCCCCCATTTCAGAGGCGGCCGGCTGCCTTCAGCGACAGATACGCGTCCGCCAGAGCGGGTGCCAAATCATCGGGAGTGGCGTCGACGACCGTGACGCCATGGCGGGAGAGCTGTTCCGCCGTGCGCCGGCGTTCCGCCTGGGCCTGGGCCGCGGCTGCGGCGTCGTACACGGCCTCCGTCGTACCCCGCGCCTTCGCCATCTTCGTGATGTGCGGGTCGGCGACCGACGCGACCAGGACCGTATGGCGTTGCGTGAGGCGGGACAGCACCGGGAGCAGGCCCTCCTCGATGGGAGCCGCTTCGAGGCTGGTGAGCAACACGATCAACGAGCTGCGGGGGGCGGTGCGCAGAGCTGTGGCTGTGAGGCCGCGGGCATCCGTCTCGACGAGTTCCGGCTCAAGGGTGGCCAACGCGTTCACAAGAGAAGGAAGGACGTCACCCGCGGCCTTGCCCTGGACCAGGGCGCGTACCCGGCGGTCGTACGCCAGGAGATCCACGCGGTCGCCGGCGCGGGAGGCCAGGGCGCCCAGGAGCAGGGACGCGTCCATGGACGCGTCCAGGCGAGGGGCGTCGCCGACCCGGCCCGCGGAAGTGCGGCCGGTGTCGAGGACCAGGAGGATGTGACGGTCACGCTCGGGACGCCAAGTGCGGACCGCCACGGAGGACTGACGAGCGGTTGCACGCCAGTCGATGGACCGGGTGTCGTCGCCGGGAACGTACTCGCGAAGGCTGTCGAACTCCGTGCCCTGGCCGCGGATCAGCACGCTGGTGCGGCCGTCGAGTTCGCGCAGACGGGCCAGCTTCGACGGCAGGTGCTTGCGGCTGGCGAAAGGCGGCAGGACGCGGAGCGTCCAGGGAACCTTGTGACTGCTCTGCCGGGTGAAGAGGCCGAGAGGCCCCCTCGAGCGGATCGTGACGCGGTCGGCCTGGTGGTCGCCGCGGCGGGTGGGACGCAGACGGGTGGTGAGGCGGCGGCGTTCGCCGGAGGGGACGTCCAAGCGCTGTCTGGACGCCGCGACTTCGGTACCGGGCTGCCAACTGCTCGGCGGCCAGGCGTCACGGAGTTCGGCGCGCAGGGGGCGACCAGTGGGGTTCGTGACGGTGAGCTGAACGTCCGCGGACTCGCCGAGGCGTACCGAGGTGTCGCCGGAGCGGGTCAGGAGGAGGCGGCGTACGGGAGCGGCCAGGGCGAAGTCGCAGGCGCAGGCCAGGGCCAGTGGGGCGTTGACCGCGAGGATGCCTGTCCAACTGGGTTCCAGGATGCCCACCGGGAGGGAGCCCAGGGCTGCCAGGAGGGCGGTGCGGCCGGTGACGGGCATCAGCGGGGCACCGGGACGTGGGCGAGGATCGCGTTGATGACGGAATCGGCCGTCACGCCCTCCATCTCGGCCTCCGGGCGCAGTTGGACCCGGTGACGGAGGGTGGGCAGGGCCAGGGCCTTCACGTCGTCGGGGATGACGTAGTCGCGGCCTGTCAGCCAGGCCCAGGCGCGGGCCGTGGAGAGCAGGGCCGTGGCGCCGCGCGGGGAGACGCCCAGCGTCAGGGACGGCGATTCGCGGGTGGCGCGGCAGACGTCGACTACGTAGGCAGTGATTTCGGGGGAGACGGTCGTCTTGGCGACCGCTGCCCTGGCCGCTTCCAGGTCGGCGGGGCCCGCCACGGGGCGCACGCCGGCGGCGCTCAGGTCGCGCGGATTGAAGCCTTCCGCATGGCGCTTCAGGACGTTGATCTCGTCCTCGCGCGAGGGGAGCGGGACCGTCAGTTTGAGGAGGAAGCGGTCCAGTTGGGCTTCGGGGAGGGGGTACGTGCCCTCGTACTCGACCGGGTTCTGGGTGGCGGCGACGAGGAACGGGTCGGGGAGCGGGCGCGGGGTGCCGTCGACTGTGACCTGGCGCTCCTCCATCGCTTCGAGGAGGGACGACTGGGTCTTGGGCGGCGTGCGGTTGATCTCGTCGGCGAGGAGGAGGTTGGTGAAGACCGGGCCCGGCTGGAAGGAGAACTCCGTGGAGCGGGCGTCGTAGACGAGGGAACCCGTGACGTCGCTGGGCATCAGATCCGGGGTGAACTGGACGCGCTTGGTGTCGAGTTCGAGGGACGCGGCGAGAGCGCGTACGAGGAGGGTCTTCGCGACGCCCGGGACGCCTTCGAGGAGGACGTGGCCGCGGCACAGCAGAGCCACGACAAGGCCGGTGACGGCGGGGTCCTGGCCGACCACGGCCTTGGAGATCTCCGTGCGCAGGGACTCCAGGGAGGAGCGGGCGCCGCCGGAGCTCGCGGCGTTGTCAGTGGTCGGGTCCATCATGAAGTACGTACCTCACTTTCGAGGGCGTCGAGTTGGTCGGCGAGGGCGATGAGACCTGCGTCGTCGCCGGGCGGCGGGCCGAAGAGGAGGGGGTGCAGGTCCTGGCCGGGCGTGCGGAGACGGCTGGTCAGGGCGGGCAGGAGCGCTTCGGGCGTGTGGGCCCGGGCGGTGGGGACGCCGACGAGGGGGGCGAGTCGGGTGCGGGTGGCCGAGCGGAGGGCCGCGGCGGCGCGGTCGCGGGCATCGGCCTTGCGGTAGAGGCGGGCGCGGCCTTCGGCGGTCTCGGAGGCGCGGATCGCGACGGGGAGGTTTTCGGGGACCAGAGGGCCGAGGCGGCGGGCGCGCCACAGGGCCGCGAGTACGGCGGCGACGGTGAGCTGCAGCGTGCCCCAGAGCCAGCCGGGCGGGATGAGGTCGAAGAAGCTGTCGTCGGCTGTGTCGTCGACCGCGTCGTCGGAGAGCGAGGGGAGGTACCAGACCAAGTGCGGGCGGGAACCGAGCAGTTGCAGGGCGAGCGAGGCGTTGCCGTGCTCGTCGAGGCGGTCGTTGTGGAGGATGTCGGGGGCGCCGAGGATGACGGTGTCGCCGCGCGCGGAGGTCTGGTCCGGCTTCTCCGAGGCGTCCTCTGGGGTGTCCTCCGTGTTGTTGCCCGTCTCCGGAGAGCCGTCCTTCGCGGTGGTCGCGGGGAGGCGCAGGAGGCTCGGCAGGCCGTCGTCGATGTAGCAGGTCTCGGCGTCGGGGGCGAGCGTGTCGTAGCGGATGCCGCCCACGTCCGCGGAGCCGGCGCGGCGGGCGGCGGGCAGGGAACAGTCGGGCGAGAGCGTCGAGTCGTAGCTGGTCGCGGGGTCGGCGGTGACCCCGGGGGCGAGCTTCGACACCGACGGGGGGCCCGGGGCGACCAGCACGGTGCGGCCGCCGGAAGCCTGGGTGGCGTCGTGCAGCCGGGACTGCTGGCGGTCCGTGAGGAGATCCGGGTCGGCCACCAGGAGGGTGGTGTCGGGGCCCGCGGCGGACCGCGCCTCCTCAGTGGTGGTGACGACGCGCGTGGACACGCCCCGGTCGGCGAGGAGTTCGGCGACGGCACGGCTGCCGTAGGGGTCGGCGGAGCGCGGATCGAGGCGGCCGTGCTGGGCGCCGGAGCGGACGGCCGCGATGGCGACGGCGGCCGCCAGGAGGACGACGACGGCGAGGACGACGCCGCGGGAGCGCGTCCAGAGCTGGCGTGGCGTGGGGGCGGTCGAGGTCGACGGGCCGCCGGGGGTCCGGGAGTTGGGCGACGGCAAGGTGGAGCCGGTCGGGGGCTCGGTGGGGGCGCCCGCCGGGGGAGCGGCGGGGGAGGCCGTCGATGTCGCGGAGGGAGCGGGCTGTGCGGGTGTTTTCGTAGCGTCCGGGGCGTCGGGGGAGTCCGTCATCGGATGGCTCCCCAGGAGGCCCTGTCGGACTCCGCGTGGGACGCGGTGGCCAGGAGCGGCTTGGTGCGTTCCAGGTCGTGGTCCAGGCCGGCGAGTTGGTGGTACGTCGCTTCCGTGGCCGTGCGGCCTCCGTACGTCACGTCGTCGAACTCCCGGGCGGCGACGTGCAGGCGTTCCGCGTGGTCGGGGAGAGGGCGGGCGGCCTCCGCGGCGGCCTCGTCCGCGGTGCGGCCGGGGCGCGGGTCGAGGAGGGCGCGCTCCTCCAGGGAGCGCACGACGGCCCGCATCCGCTCCTGGAGGGCCTGGTTCCAGTGGCCCTGGGCGGCGTGCGCCTCGGCGGCCGAGCGGTGCTCGGCGGCGCTGCGCGGGCGGTCGTCGAAGAGCGCCGCCGAGGTGGCGGGGGCGCGGCGCGGGGTGCCGAGGCGCCACCACAGCGCCACGGCGACCGCCACGACCGCGAGGGCGATGACCAGGAGGCCGACCGCGCCGCCCGGTGCCGCGCCGGAAGCCGCGCCGAACAGATCGTCCACCCACCCCCAGAAGCGGTTCAGAGCGCGCTGCAGGAGGCTCGGGTCGTTCTCGTGGTACATCGGCTCGGACAGCTCACGCTCGGCCGCCTCCCGCGCGGGTGCGCGCGGGACCGTCACCGGCGGCTCGTCACCCGCGCGCGGCAGTGCCAGGGCCGCGCCGAAGCCAGTGTCCGGCAGCGGAGAGACCGCGGCGAGGCCCGTGCGTGGCGGCGAGACCGCACCGAAGACGGTGCCCGGCAGTCGCGAGACCGCGCCGAGCGAGTCGAGAACCGCCCCTGCCGCCGTCACCGCATCAGCTCCCCGGTGTGCCGGGGGTACCGGGAGTGTCGGAGGGGCCGTGGCCCGGCACTCCGGCGGCGCGGGCGAGTTCGAGGTCGAGCGCCTCGCGGCGGATCCGCTGGTCGATGTAGAGGAGCACGGTGACCCCGGCGGTGATCGGGAACGTCAGCATGGAGCCGATCACCTGCCCGACGCCGCTGACGATCAGGAACGTCCAGCCGACCTCACCCGCACTGGCGTCGAGCAGGTTGGAGATGCTGTCCCCGCTCAGCGCGCCCGCGATGATCGTGAACGGGATGACGATGATCGACGCCACGACGTTCGCGATGACAGCGGCGAGGAGCTGGATGCCGAAGACGCGCCACCAGGAGCGCCGGACCAGCTTCACCGACCGGCTCATCGACTTCTTCACGCCCTGCTTCTCCAGCATCAGCGCCGGAGAGGAGAGCGAGAGGCGGACCATCAGCCAGATGGCGACGACACCCGCGGCGATACCGCCGAGCACGGCGAGGGCGAGCCCGGCGTCGGTGGCTCCGGCGGCGGCGATCAGCACGCCGGGCAGGGTGCCCGCCGCGACGACGCCCACGGCGATCAGCGGCAGCAGCAGCGTCAGGCCGATCAGCTTCCCGAGCCGTGGCCTGGAGTCCTGCCAAGCCTCCGCCGTGGTCACCGGCTTGCCCAGCACCGCGCGGCTGGTGACCATCGTGAGCAGGGCCGTCGCCACGATCGTGCCGAGCAGGGTGATCACGAGGACGGCGCCCGAACTGAGCAGTGTGTCCCAGAGCGCGCGCGTGACCTCGCCGACGGACGCGCTCGGGTCGTCCAGGGCCTCCGTGTCGGCGGCGTCGTTGAGGACCAGACCCTGGAGCAGGATGACCAGGACCTCGGTGACGACGGCGACGGTCAGCGAGATGCCGAGGACCGTGCGCCAGTGCGTACGCATCGTGGAGACCGCGCCGTCCAGGATCTCGCCGACGGCGAGCGGACGCAGCGGGATGACGCCGGGCTTCGCGGCGGCCGGCGGGCCCTGCCAGGCGCCCCAGCCGCGGTAGGGACCGCCGGGCCCGCCCGGACCGCCCGGGCCACCTCCCCAGCCGGGGCCGCCGGGACCACCGGGGCCGCCACCGCCACCCCAGCCCTGGCCGGGCGGTGCGGGTGGCGGGTTCTGGCCGGGGGCCGGAGGGCTGGGCGCGGACCACTGGGCGGGCGGCGGCTGCTCCTTGGACCACTTCGAGCCCGGGCCGCCGCTCGGCTGCTGGTCCGCGGGCTCGTCGGCCCCCTTCTCGCCCGGCTTCTTGTCCGGCTCGGGTCCGTCGGAGGGGGCAGATCCGGGCGAGGCCCAGCCCGGAGTGTCGTTCATCGTCGCTCCTTCACAGTGCCCGTCCGCGGTCGCGGCGGCGGGTTGGCAGCCATCGTGCCACGGGGCGGTTGCCCTGGGACCAGGCGCGGTGGCGCGGAGACCGTGTGCTGTATGGGCTGCGCACCTTCTATTGTCCGTCGGGTAGCGGGCAGACTGGGCGGATGGCTGATCAGTACGCGCAATCCGGCGAGGCCGTACGGCCCTCCGACGTCGCGGCGATGCCCGCGATTCCCGCTATCCGCTGGGACGAGCCCCCGGAGGGGCCCGTCCTCGTCCTCCTCGACCAGACCCGGCTGCCTGCCGAGGAGACGGAGCTGGTGTGCACGGATCCGCCCGCCCTGGTCCAGGCGATCCGGACGCTCGCCGTGCGCGGGGCCCCGCTGCTCGGCATCGCCGGCGCGTACGGCGTCGCGCTGGCCGCGGCCCGCGGCTTCGACGTGGACGAGGCCGCCGACGCGCTCGCGGGGGCGCGGCCCACCGCGGTCAACCTGGCGTACGGGGCCCGCAGGGCGCAGGCGGCGTACCGCAAGGCCGTGGCAGGCGGTGCGGACGAGCAGCAGGCGGCCGCGGCGGTGCTCGCCACCGCGCGGGCGCTGCACAAGGAGGACGCCGAGGCCAGCGCGCGGATGGCGGTGCACGGGCTGGCGCTGCTCGACGAGCTGATGCCCGGCGGTCGCCCCCGGGTCCTCACGCACTGCAACACGGGGGCGCTGGTCTCCGGCGGCGAGGGCACGGCGTTCGCGGTGGCGCTCGCCGCGCACCGCGAGGGGCGGCTGCGCAGGCTGTGGGTCGACGAGACCCGGCCGCTGCTCCAGGGCGCGCGGCTGACGGCGTACGAGGCCGCGCGCGCCGGTATGCCGTACACGCTGCTGACCGACAACGCCGCGGGTTCGCTGTTCGCGGCCGGTGAGGTGGACGCCGTGCTGATCGGCGCCGACCGGATCGCGGCCGACGGTTCGGTGGCCAACAAGGTGGGGAGCTATCCGCTCGCGGTCCTCGCGCGTTATCACCATGTGCCGTTCATCGTGGTGGCGCCGGTGACGACCGTGGACCCCGACACCCCGGACGGAGCCGCCATCGAGGTCGAGCAGCGGGCCAGTCATGAGGTGACGGAGGTCACAGTGCCGTTCGTGCCGGTGACGGGAGCCGAGGTGGGAGGCGGTATTTCCGTGGCGCCGCTGGGGACACAGGCGTACAACCCGGCCTTCGACGTCACTCCGCCCGAGTTGGTGACAGCGGTCGTCACGGAGGAAGGTGTCGTCTCACCCGTGACAACGGAGGGCCTCGCCGAGCTGTGTGCCAGGTCACGCCAGGTAACGATTAGCTAATGGGATGATGTCAGGCATGAAGGGACGAGTCCTTGTCGTCGACGACGACACCGCACTGGCCGAGATGCTCGGGATTGTGCTGCGTGGTGAAGGTTTTGAGCCGTCGTTCGTGGCAGATGGCGACAAGGCGCTGGCCGCTTTCCGGGAGGCCAAGCCCGATCTGGTGCTTCTCGACCTGATGCTGCCCGGGCGGGACGGCATCGAGGTGTGCCGCCTGATCAGGGCGGAGTCCGGGGTGCCCATCGTCATGCTCACGGCCAAGAGCGACACCGTGGATGTGGTGGTCGGCCTGGAGTCGGGAGCCGACGACTACATCGTCAAGCCGTTCAAGCCCAAGGAACTGGTGGCCCGCATCCGTGCGCGGCTTCGCCGGTCCGAGGAGCCCGCGCCGGAGCAGCTGGCCATCGGTGACCTGGTCATCGACGTGGCCGGGCACTCCGTGAAGCGGGACGGGCAGTCGATCGCGCTGACGCCGCTGGAGTTCGACCTGCTGGTCGCGCTTGCCCGCAAGCCGTGGCAGGTGTTCACGCGTGAGGTGCTCCTGGAGCAGGTCTGGGGCTACCGGCACGCGGCCGACACCCGTCTGGTGAATGTGCATGTGCAGAGGCTGCGCTCCAAGGTGGAGCGGGACCCCGAGCGCCCGGAGATCGTCGTGACCGTCCGTGGTGTCGGTTACAAGGCCGGACCGAGCTGACATGTCCCGCGACAGTTCCTCTCCGGCGCCCGGCGAACCGGGAGCGCGGCCGGGGCGGACTGTGCGGCCGCCGCGGCGCAGCGCCCGTTTCGGGGCGCTCGTCGACAGCGGTCTGATGCTGCAGGGCGGTGTGCAGGGCAGCAGCCCCCTGCTGCGGCTCTTCACGCGCTGGGTGCGCCGCCCGCTGCTGCCGATGATGCGGCTGTGGCGGCGCAACATCCAGCTCAAGGTCGTCGTCACCACGCTCCTGATGTCCCTCGGCGTGGTGCTGCTGCTCGGCTTCGTCGTCATGAGCTCGGTGAGCAACGGCCTGCTCAAGGCCAAGGTCAACGCGGCGCAGAGCCAGGCCGACGGCGGCTTCAGGGCCGCCCAGGAGCAGGCCAACAGCGCTCACCAGCCCGCCGCCCAGGGCGGCGACGCGGCCGACGGCCCCACCGCGCAGAACGCCGCCGTGTGGCTGTCCGAGCTGGCCGAGCAGCTCGCCAGCGGCGGCCAGAACGCCTTCTACGTAGTCACCCTGAGCTCCAACGCGAGTGACAGCGGCAGCGTGCGCGGGCCGCGCGCCTCCGGTGGCGTCGACCCGATCCAGAGCGTGCCGGTGGACCTGCGTGAACGGGTCGACGGCGGCTCGCTCGCGTACCAGAGCAATACGCGCATCGACTTCATCGACCACCGCGAGTCCCAGCCCGGCCTGGTGATCGGCAAGCAGCTGAGCGACCTCAACGGCGACTCGTACCAGCTCTACTACCTCTTCCCGCTGACGCAGGAAGAGGAGTCGATGAACCTGGTGCGCGGCACGCTCGCCACGGCAGGACTCTTCGTGGTGGTGCTCCTCGGGGCCATCGCCTGGCTGGTGGTACGCCAGGTCGTCACGCCCGTGCGGATGGCGGCCGGGATCGCCGAGCGGCTGTCCGCGGGGCGCCTTCAGGAACGTATGAAGGTCACCGGAGAGGACGACATCGCGCGCCTCGGTGAAGCCTTCAACAAGATGGCGTCGAACCTTCAGCTCAAGATCCAGCAGCTGGAGGAGCTGTCGCGGATGCAGCGGCGGTTCGTCTCCGACGTGTCGCACGAGCTGCGTACGCCGCTGACGACCGTGCGGATGGCGGCCGACGTCATCCATGAGGCGCGCGTCGACTTCGATCCGGTGACGGCACGCTCCGCGGAGCTGCTCGCCGACCAGCTCGACCGCTTCGAGTCGCTGCTCGCGGATCTGCTGGAGATCAGCCGTTTCGACGCGGGTGCGGCGGCGCTGGAGGCCGAGCCGATAGATCTGCGCGAGGTGGTACGCCGCGTGGTCGGCGGCGCCGAGCCGCTGGCGGAGCGCAAGGGCACGCACATACGCATCGTCGGCGACCAGCAGCCGGTGGTCGCCGAGGCGGACGCGCGGCGCGTGGAGCGGGTGCTCAGGAACCTCGTGGTCAACGCCGTGGAGCACGGCGACGGCAAGGACGTGGTGGTGCGGCTCGCGGCCGCGGGCGGCGCCGTCGCCGTCGCGGTGCGGGACTACGGGGTCGGGCTCAAGCCCGGCGAGGCCACTCGTGTGTTCAGCCGCTTCTGGCGGGCCGACCCGGCACGCGCGCGTACCACCGGCGGTACGGGCCTCGGGCTCTCCATCGCCCTGGAGGACGCGCGGCTGCATGGCGGATGGCTACAGGCGTGGGGCGAGCCGGGCGGCGGCTCGCAGTTCCGGCTCACGCTGCCGCGTACGGCGGACGAGCCGCTGCGGGGTTCGCCGATACCGCTCGAACCCGACGACTCGCGGCGCCACCGCGGCCTGAACGGCGCGGGGCTGCCGCTCGGCGGTGGTACGAAGCGGGCCACGGTGCCCCACCAGGCGCCCCCGGACCGGGTGCCGCCGCCCGTGCCCGCGAAGGCTCCCATCGCGCCGCGACTGGCCCGTGCCGCCGCCCTGGACGTGGATCCCACGGCTCTGCCGGGCAGCGGGGCGCGCGTGGTGCCGCGGCAGGGGTGGGAGGAGTCCGGGGCGGACACGGCTGCGGGTGCGGGCCCTGAGGCCCGGGCGGGCGCGGAAGCCCTGGCGAAGGACGCCCCGGCGGCCGCGGGTGCCGCGGCGGAGAGGGATGCCCAGGCAGAGACGGATGCCCCGGCGCAGACGGATGGTCCGGCAGGTGCTGAAGCTTCCGAGGGTGCCGAGGACTCGGCGGGTGCCGAAGCCTCCGCAGGTGCCGAGGACCCGGCAGGTGCTGAGAACCGGGCAGGTGCCGAGGACCCGGTGCGGCGGGATGCCGTTGTGGGCAGGGAAGAGGGGGCCTCGCGTGGGCGCTGAGGGTCAACTGCGGGGGCGCACGCGCCCGCTGCGCGCCGGTCTCGTGCTTGCCGCGTGCGGCGCGCTGCTCGCCGGATGCGCCTCCATGCCCGACGAGGGCAACATGAAGAAGGTCGACGCCTCACAGCGGCCCGACTCGCAGTCCCAGGTGCGCGTGTACGCGATGCCGCCGCCCGAGGACGCCGGCGCCGTGGACATCGTCCAGGGCTTCCTCGAGGCGCTGACCAGCGACGATCCTGACTTCGCGATCGCCCGGAAGTACCTGACGAAGAAGGCTTCCGACAACTGGCACCCGGAGCGCTCCACCACGGTGCTCGCCGACGGCCCCAACACCGTCGCGGACAACGTGGGCAACGACAACGAAGGCGAGCGTACGTACGCGCTGACCGGCCGCAGGCTCGCGACGGTGAACGAGCAGCGCGCGTACAAGCCCGACGCGGGGGCGTACCGCCAGGCAGTCCACCTCACGCAGCAGAACGGGCCGAACGGCAGGGTGTGGCGCATCGACGCCCCGCCGCCGGGCGTCGTGATCGGCGAGTCCGACTTCGAGCGGAACTACCAGGCCGTCAACAAGTACTACTTCGCGTCGCCTCCGAAGGGCCTCGGTACGGCCCGCCAGGTCGGCAGGCAGCAGGGTCTCGTCGCGGACCCCATCTTCGTACGCCAGCGCATCGATCCGCTGACGGAGACGGTGAAGGCGCTGCTCGGCGGGCCCACCAACTGGCTCCGCCAGGTGGTACGGACGGCGGTCCCCGAAGGCGCGCGGCTCGCCCCCGACACCAAGTCGCTCACGCCCGACGACAAGAACAAGCTTGTCGTGCCGCTGAACGCGCGCGCGGACACGCTCGGCCACGACCGGTGTACGGAGATGGCGGCCCAACTGCTCTTCACCCTGCAGGACCTGACGGCCTCCGGAGTCGAGCAGGTGGAGTTGCAGCGCACGAACGGCTCGCAGTTGTGCGTGCTGAGCAAGGACCGCGCCGAGACCGTCGCGCCGCACCGCACGGCGGACCTCCCGGCGTACCAGTACTTCGTCGACGGCGCGAAGAAGCGTCTGGTGCGGATGCCCGGCAACACGGGCAGCAATGCCGCGCCCGAGCCGGTGACCGGGCCGTTCGGCGAGGGCGAGCAGCCGCTGCGCTCGGCGGCCGTGTCGCGCGACGAGGAGCGGGGGGCCGGGGTGTCGCTCGACGGGCGCCGGCTCTACACCGCGTCGCTGGTGTCCAAGGGGTCGCTCGGCGGCCCGGAGCTGCGGTCCCGCTCCAAGTCGGAGAGCGACGGGTTCTCGACGCCCAGCTGGGACGTCCGCGGCGACCTGTGGGTGGCCGACCGTGATCCGAAGCGGCCGCGACTGCTGTGGCTCGCGGAAGGCACCGGCGAGCCGGTGCAGGTGAACGTTCCCGGTCTGGACGGGAGCATCAAGGCGGTGCGGGTCGCGGCCGACGGGGTGCGGGTCGCGCTGCTCGTGGAGAAGGGCGGCAAGACGTCGCTGCGGATCGGCCGGATCGACTGGGCGGACGGCAAGGGCGGACAGCCCGACATCTCCATCGTCGAACTGCTGGAGGCGGCCCCGCAGATGGAGGAGGTCACCGCCATGTCCTGGGCGGGCGTCAGCCGCCTCGTGGTGGTCGGGCGCGAGTCCGGCGGAGTGCAGCAGATGCGGTACGTCCAGAGCGACGGGTCCGCGCGGACGGGGGCGACGCTGCCCGGCCTCACCGGCGTGAAGGAGATCGCCGCGTCCGAGGACGAGCGGCAGCCGCTGGTGGCCCACTCGGACGACGGCATCGTCCGGCTGCCGTCCGGCGCGCAGTGGCAGACCGTGGTCAAGGACGGGGCGAAGCCGGTCTATCCCGGGTGAGGCGCGGGTGCGGCGGCGCGGGTGAGAAGCGCTGTTGAGCCCGGGTGAGAGGCCCGGGTGAGGGTGCCGTCATGTCCGCGTGACGGGCGGGGCGGCGCCGTACCGGGCGGGTGAGGCTGACCCGGCCTGCCCGCGGCCCGCTCCCGGCCCTGCCCCCGGGCTCGCTCTCTCAACAACGCTTCTCCCCAGGTCAATTGGGGTGCACGGGGTTATCCACAGGCGGTTGTCCACAGGGGTGGCCGCTGGGCGTCCGCGTTGGCACAGTGGAGACATGCGGGGGTGGTGGCAGGACCTCACGGATCTGGTGCTGCCGGCCGACTGCGCCGGCTGCGGGGCGCCGCGTGTGGCCCTGTGCGCCGGATGCCGGGCCGCTCTGTGCGGGGCGGCGCCGCGCGGGGTGCGGCCGGTTCCGGAGCCGCGGGGGCTGCCGGTCGTGCACGCGGCCGCTCCGTACGGGGACGCGGTGCG
>NZ_AOPZ01000106.1 GCF_000414115.1 Streptomyces aurantiacus JA 4570 | reverse complement strand
CCGCAGCGGCGCCGGGCCGGCCGCAGGGGCCGGGCGCCGGCCCCCTTCCGGGCGCGCAAGTGCGGCGCTGGATTGAGATCAACGGCAACCGCCATCAGATCTCCCGCCCGACGCTGGTGCTGGGCCGCAGCACCGACGCCGATGTGCGGATCGACGACCCCGGCGTATCGCGCCGGCACTGTGAGATCCGGACCGGAACGCCCTCGACGATCCAGGATCTCGGGTCTACCAACGGCATCGTGGTAGACGGGCAGCACACCACCCGCGCTACGCTCCGCGACGGCTCGCGGATCGTCGTGGGCAGCACCACCATCATTTACCGGCAAGCCGAAGGGTGAAGCGGGGGCAATGTCAGAGCTGACCCTGACGGTCATGCGGCTGGGTTTCCTGGCCGTTCTGTGGCTGTTCGTGATCGTGGCCGTCCAGGTCATCCGCAGCGACCTGTTCGGTACGCGTGTCACTCAGCGCGGATCGCGCCGTGAGGGCGGCCGCCAGCAGGCGGCCCGCCAACAGCAGCAGACCGCGCCACCGCCGCAGCGCCAGCAGAGCGGTGGCCGCCAGCGTCGCGGCGCCCCCACCAAGCTGGTCGTCTCCGAGGGCACCCTCACGGGCACCACCGTCGCCCTCCAGGGGCAGACGATCACGCTCGGCCGGGCGCACGACTCGACCATCGTGCTGGACGACGACTACGCCTCCAGCAGGCATGCCAGGATCTACCCGGACCGTGACGGCCAGTGGATCGTCGAGGATCTCGGGTCCACGAACGGCACATATCTCGACCGGACCCGCCTGACCACCCCGACGCCCGTTCCGCTGGGCGCGCCGATCCGCATCGGCAAGACCGTCATCGAGCTGCGGAAGTAGTACGACAATGAGCGAGCGGAGCGAGCGAGCCGACGCGGTCCAGGACTTGGACGCCAGCGCGCTCCCGACCGGAGGGTGGGCACCGTGCGGATGTACCCGGAGCCGACGGGCGAGGTGCGCATGAGTCTGTCACTGCGCTTCGCCGCCGGATCGCACAAAGGCATGATCCGGGAGGGGAACGAGGACTCCGGCTACGCGGGTCCGCGTCTCCTCGCCATCGCCGACGGCATGGGCGGCCAGGCCGCGGGCGAGGTCGCCAGCTCCGAGGTGATCTCGACGCTCGTCACGCTCGACGACGACGTGCCCGGCTCGGACATCCTCACCTCGCTCGGCACGGCCGTGCAGCGGGCCAACGACCAGCTCCGGCTGATGGTCGAGGAGGACCCGCAGCTCGAAGGCATGGGCACGACGCTCACGGCCCTGCTCTGGACGGGCCAGCGGCTCGGTCTCGTCCATGTCGGCGACTCGCGCGCGTATCTGCTGCGCGACGGCGTGCTGACGCAGATCACGCAGGACCACACCTGGGTGCAGCGGCTCGTCGACGAGGGCCGGATCACCGAGGAGGAGGCGACGACGCATCCGCAGCGCTCGCTCCTGATGCGCGCGCTCGGCAGCGGCGACCACGTCGAGCCGGACCTGTCGATCCGTGAAGTCCGCGCGGGCGACCGGTACTTGATCTGCTCAGACGGCCTCTCCGGGGTCGTGTCCCACCAGACGATGGAGGACACGCTCGCCAGCTATCAGGGCCCCCAGGAGACCGTGCAGGAGCTCATCCAGCTCGCGCTGCGCGGCGGCGGCCCCGACAACATCACGGTGATCGTCGCCGACGTCCTGGACATCGACACCGGCGACACCCTCGCGGGTCAGCTCTCCGACACCCCCGTGGTGGTCGGCGCGGTCGCCGAGAACCAGCTCCAGGCGAACGACGACGGCGCCATGCAGACCCCCGCGGGACGCGCCTCGGGCCTCGGCCGCCAGACGCCCCCCAGCCCCTCCGGAGGCGGCTTCGGCCCGCCCGGGAGCGGCGACACCACGGGGTACGTCCCGGAGGGCTCCTTCGGGACGTACGGCGACGAGGACTTCGTCAAGCCCGGCGGCGGCCGCAAGTGGCTGAAGAGATCGCTGTACACGGCGCTCGCGCTGGCCGTCGTCGGCGGCGGCCTCTACGGCGGATACCGCTGGACCCAGACGCAGTACTACGTGGGCGCCAAGGCCGAGCACGTCGCGCTCTACCGCGGCATCGACCAGGACCTCGCGTGGGTGAGCCTGTCGAAGGTCGAGAAGGACCACCCCGAGATCGAACTCAAGTACCTGCCGCCGTATCAGCGCAAGCAGGTCGAGTCGACGATCTCCGAAGGCAGCCTCGAAGACGCCAGGAAGAAGATCGACGAGCTGGGTCTGCAGGCATCGGCGTGCAAGAAGGACGCCGAGCGCCGCAAGATCGAGCAGGAGAACCGCGAGAAGCGCGAGAAGAACGAGCGCGACGCCAAGCCCGGCGAGGGCGAGGCGGGCGGCCAGACCGGCCGGCCCGACCCGTCCGAGACCTCCAAGCCCGACTTCCGCAACGCGAACAACAACAACGCGACCGCGGCGAGCGCCAAGAACACGGCCGCCGCCGCGAGCGCGAAGACCGCCAAGGACGCCAAGTCCGAGTCCACCGCCGCACCGACTCCCACACCCGGCCCCAGCCTCTCCGAGCAGGAGAAGGATCTGGTCCCGCAGTGCGGTAAGCAGTAAGCAGCCGTTGGGGGCCCTTGCACGCCATGAGCAGTAGCACTACACACACGTCGACGATCGGCGCCATCGGAGCGCCGAGCCGGCGCAACACCGAGCTCGCGCTCCTGGTGTTCGCCGTCGTCATCCCGCTGTTCGCCTACATGAACGTGGGCCTCGCCATCTCCGGCGAGCTGCCGCCCGGCATGCTCGGCTACGGCCTCGGCCTCGGCCTGCTCGCCGGCGTCGCGCACCTGGTCGTGCGCAAGTTCGCGCCGTACGCGGACCCGCTGCTGCTGCCCCTCGCCACGCTGCTCAACGGGCTCGGCCTGGTGGTCATCTGGCGGCTCGACCAGTCGGAGAAGCTCCAGCAGCGGCCCAACTTCTCCGAGGCGGCGCCCAACCAACTGCTCTACTCCGCGGTCGGCATCGCCCTGTTCGTCGGCGTCCTGCTGCTGCTCAAGGACCACCGCGTCCTGCAGCGGTACACGTACATCTCGATGGTCGCCGCCATCGGCCTGCTGCTCCTGCCGCTGGTCCCGGGGCTCGGCATGAACGTCTTCGGCGCGCGCATCTGGATCCGCGTCGGCGGGTTCTCCATCCAGCCGGGCGAGTTCGCGAAGATCGTCATCGCGATCTTCTTCGCCGGGTATCTGATGGTGAAGCGGGACGCGCTCGCGCTCGCCAGCCGCCGCTTCATGGGCCTGTATCTGCCCCGCGGCCGTGACCTCGGTCCGATCCTGGTCGTCTGGGCGATGTCCATCCTGATCCTGGTCTTCGAGACCGACCTCGGTACGTCGCTGCTGTTCTTCGGCATGTTCGTCGTGATGCTGTACGTGGCCACGGAGCGCACCAGCTGGATCGTGTTCGGTCTGCTGATGTCCGGCGTGGGCGCCGTCGGTGTGGCGTCCTTCGAGCCGCACGTGCAGCAGCGTGTGGACGCCTGGCTGGATCCGTTCAACTCCGACGTGATCGCGCAGAACAGTGACCAGATCGCCCAGTCCCTGATGGCGTTCGGCTCCGGTGGCACCCTCGGCAGCGGCCTCGGCCAGGGCCACTCCGACCTCATCGGCTTCGCCGCCAACTCCGACTTCATCCTCGCCACGTACGGCGAGGAGCTGGGCCTCGCCGGCGTGATGGCCGTCCTGCTGATCTACGGCCTGATCGTGGAGCGCGGTGTGCGCACGGCGCTCGCCGCCCGCGACCCGTTCGGCAAGCTCCTCGCGGTCGGCCTGTCCGGCGCCTTCGCGATCCAGGTCTTCGTCGTCGCGGGCGGCGTCATGGGTCTGATCCCGCTGACGGGTATGACGATGCCGTTCATCGCGTACGGCGGTTCATCGGTGATCGCCAACTGGGCGCTGGTCGGCATCCTGCTGCGCATCAGCGACACCGCGCGCCGCCCGGCCCCGTCGCCCGCACCGAACCCCGACGCCGAGATGACCCAGGTGGTACGGCCGTGAACAAGCCTCTGCGCCGCATCGCGATCTTCTGCGGCCTGCTCGTCCTCGCGCTGCTCATCCGCGACAACTGGCTGCAGTACGTGCAGGCCGACAACCTCGCCGAGCACGAGATGAACCGCCGCGTCCCCATAGAGCGGTACGCCCAGCCGCGCGGCGACATCATCGTCGACGGCAAGGCCATCACCGGCTCGCAGAAGGTCGACGGCGACGACTTCAAGTACAAGCGGACGTACAAGAACGGGCCCATGTGGTCGCCCGTGACCGGCTTCGCCTCGCAGCGCATCGGCGCCACGCAGATCGAGTCCATCGAGGACCGCATCCTCACCGGCAACGACGACCGGCTCTTCTTCCGCCGCAGCCTCGACATGCTGACCGGCAAGAAGAAGGAGGGCGGCAATGTCGTCACAACCCTCAACGCCGACGCCCAGAAGGCCGCGTACAACGGCCTGAAGGGCCGCGGCAAGGGCGCCGTCGCCGCGATCGACCCGTCCACGGGCGCGATCCTGGCGCTCGCCTCCACTCCTTCGTACGACCCCTCCAGCTTCGCGGGCAACACCAACAAGGAAGCCGAGACCTTCGGGAAGCTCGACAAGGACCGCGACAAGCCGATGCTGAACCGCGCGCTGCGCGAGACCTACCCGCCCGGCTCCACCTTCAAGGTGGTCACGGCCGCGGCGGCGATGGAGCACGGCCTGTACACGGACATAGACGACAAGACCAAGTCGCCGCTGCCGTGGACGATGCCGGACACCACCACTCCGCTGAAGAACGAGGGCAACATCCCCTGCAAGAACGCCACGCTGCGCGAGGCGCTGCGGGTGTCCTGCAACACCGTCTTCGGCAAGATCGGCTCGGATCTCGGCAAGGACAAGATGCTGGAGACGGCGGAGAAGTTCGGCTTCAACGAGGAGCAGTTCGTCCCGGTCCGTTCCAACGCCTCCGTCTTCCCGAAGGAGATGGACCGGCCGCAGACGGCGCTGTCCTCCATCGGTCAGTTCGAGACGGCCGCGACGCCGCTGCAGATGGCCATGGTCACCTCCGCGATCGCCAACGACGGCACGCTGATGGAGCCGTACATGGTCAAGGAGCTCCAGGCGCCGAACCTCGACGTGATCGAGAAGCACTCGCCCAAGGAAATGAGCGAGCCCATGTCCAAGGAGAACGCGCAGAAGCTCCAGGACATGATGCAGACCGTGGTGAACGAGGGCACGGGAACCGCCGCCAAGATCCCGGGCGTCACAGTGGGCGGCAAGACCGGTACCGCGCAGCACGGCCTCAACAACAGCAAGAACCCGTACGCCTGGTTCATCAGCTACGCCAAGACCGACTCGGGATCGCCGGTCGCCGTCGCCGTCGTCGTCGAGGACAGCGACGCCAGCCGGGACGACATCTCCGGTGGCGGTCTGGCGGCGCCGATCGCGAAGGACGTGATGAAGGCGGTTCTCGACAGCAAGAAGTGACCCCTGTCACGGCCCCTTCACATCGGTGCACGTTGCGATACCGGTCCTGTATCGGGTGACGGTTGCGGCCGGGTCACGCCAGGCGAGCCGGGTACGGTATGCCCGGACAGCACACCGCCGGACCGCGCAACACGGTGCGGTCGGGGACCGACGGAGAGGGCTGGAATAGCTATGGAAGAGCCGCGTCGCCTCGGCGGCCGGTACGAGCTGGGCCAGGTGCTCGGCCGCGGCGGGATGGCGGAGGTCTACCTCGCGCACGACACCCGCCTCGGCCGCACCGTGGCGGTGAAGACGCTGCGGGTGGACCTCGCCCGCGACCCGTCGTTCCAGGCCCGGTTCCGCCGTGAGGCCCAGTCGGCCGCCTCGCTCAACCACCCGGCGATCGTCGCGGTCTACGACACCGGCGAGGACTACGTCGACGGGGTCTCCATCCCGTACATCGTCATGGAGTACGTCGACGGCTCCACGCTGCGCGAACTGCTGCACTCCGGCCGCAAGCTCCTGCCGGAGCGCGCCATGGAGATGACGATCGGCATCCTCCAGGCCCTGGAGTACTCGCACCGCAACCAGATCGTCCACCGCGACATCAAGCCCGCGAACGTCATGCTGACGCGCAACGGCCAGGTCAAGGTGATGGACTTCGGCATCGCGCGCGCGATGGGCGAGTCCGGCATGACGATGACGCAGACGGCGGCGGTCATCGGCACCGCGCAGTACCTCTCGCCCGAGCAGGCCAAGGGCGAGCAGGTGGACGCGCGAAGCGACCTCTACTCCACCGGTTGCCTGCTCTACGAGCTCCTGACCGTCCGCCCGCCGTTCGTCGGCGACTCCCCGGTCGCGGTCGCGTACCAGCACGTACGGGAAGAGCCCCAGGCCCCGAGCGTCTTCGACAACGAGATCACGCCCGAAATGGACGCGATCGTCCTGAAGGCGCTCACCAAGGACCCGGACTACCGCTACCAGTCGGCCGACGAGATGCGCGCCGACATCGAGGCATGCCTCGACGGCCAGCCCGTCGCCGCCACCGCCGCGATGGGCTCCGTCGGCTACGGCGGCCACCCGGACGACCAGGCCACGGCCATGCTCCGCCCCCAGAACGGCGCCGCCGGCCACGGCCAGACGTCCATGATGCCGCCGGTCAACCCCGACGAGGGCGGATACGACGACGGGTCGCGGCGCGGCCGCCAGAAGAAGAGCAATACGTCGACGATCCTGCTCGTCCTCGCGGGCATCCTGGTCCTGGTGGGCGCGATCCTCATCGGGAAGTGGGCGTTCACCGGGAACAGCGGAACGAGCGACGACACGAAGGCGCCGAACTTCGTGGGCGAGACGCTGAAGGAAGCGCAGAAGTCCGCGAAGAACGTCGACCTGACCATCGCCGTGTCCGAGCGCAAGCCGTGCGAGAAGTACCCCAAGGGGGAGATCTGCTCGCAGGACCCCACCCCCGACACCAAGGTCGAGAAGGGCGACACGATCAATGTGGTCGTGTCGACGGGGGCGCCGAAGGTGGCGGTACCGAGCGTCATCGGCTCGGACGTCGATGCCGCGACGAAGAAGCTCGAGGGCGACAAGTACCAGTTCGTCGTCAAGACCAAGCAGGTGGAGTCCCCGGAGACCCCGGGCGAGGTTCTCGAACAGGACCCGACGTCGGGCAGCGAGGTTCAGAAGGGCAGCACCATCACGCTGAGCGTGGCCAAGGAGAAGACCCAGACGCCGGTCCCGGACGTCTCCGGTCAGACCTGGGAAGCCGCGAAGAAGCAGTTGGAGGACAGCGGCCTGAATCCGGTCCGCTCGGACGTCGAGAGCGAGAGCGTCGAGGAGGGCAAGGTCATCCAGACCTCGCCCGCGGCCAACACGCAGGTCGACCCGAACTCCACGGTGACCGTCCAGGTCGCCAAGAAGAAGGCCGAGGAGGAGCCGGAGGACGTGGCGGTTCCGGCGCTCGGGGGCCAGAAGCTCTCCGACGCCCGTGACGCCCTTGAGGACGCGGACCTGACGGTCGGCAACATCACGGGCCCGCAGGACGACGACGCCACGGTGATCATCTCCGACCCGGCCGGCGGCCAGCAGGTCAAGACCGGCACCGCGGTCAACCTGGTGACCACCGGCGGCACGCCGGGCGGCGGTGACCAGGGCGGCGGCGACAACGGCGGCGGCAACGGCGGCGGCTTCATCGAGGGCGCCACCGGCTTCGGCCGCCACGAGCGGGACTGACCCGCACCGCGACACCGCACGTAGGAGGGCCCCGGCACCATCAGGTGCCGGGGCCCTCCTACTTCAACGACGCTCAGTCCAGCTCCGGCGGCGGTGTCCGCTCGTTGTCGACCTTCTCGATCCGCTCCAGCTTGCCCCACACCACGTAGCGGTACTTCGACGTGAAGACCGGCGTGCACGTGGTGAGTGTGATGTAGCGGTCCGCCTTCTTCGCGCCCGACTCCTTGGGGACGGGGTCCAGGACGCGGACGTTGTATTTCGAGGTCTCGGGGAGGGTCTTGTAGACCTTGTAGACGTACCACTTGTCGCGGGTCTCGAAGACGATCGGGTCGCCCTCGTCGATCTTGTCGATCTTGTGGAACTTCGCGCCGTGGCCGTCCCGGTGCGCGGCCAGCGAGAAGTTGCCCTTCTCGTCCTGCGGCAGCGCGGACTTGATGGGCTTCGTGTAGTAGCCGGCGACACCGTGGTTGAGGGTCTTGCTGTTGGTGCCCTTGGTGACGAGGATCTCGCCGCCGCTCATCGTGGGTACGTGGAGGAAGCCGATGCCGTCCTTGGTGTTGAGCGCGCCGGGGCCCTTGGCCTCCCAGTGGTCGCGGACGCGGTTGCCCTGCTTCTTGGCCTCGCGGTCCGCTATGACGTTCGTCCACCAGAGGGAGTAGGCGACGAACAGGCCGAGGATCAGGCCGGCGGTGATGAGGAGTTCGCCGAAGACGCTGACGGCTGTCGCGAGGCGTCCGCGGCCGCGCGGCCGCCTCGCGGGCGCGGGCGCGGACTCGGACTCCCCCGTCCGCTCCTGCTCGTCCTCTTCGGTGGTGGCTGCCACTGCATCTGCCCCGTCTGTCTCAGCTGTCTCGGCGTCGTCGGCCCCTAGTCGACCAGCGCGGGCGGTTTTCCGTCAGCGCGCGGCCGGTCCTCGACCATCTTGCCCCACACGATCATTCGGTACTTACTCGTGAACTCGGGGGTACAGGTGGTCAGTGTGATGTAGCGGCCGGGTTTCGTGAAGCCGGAGCCGGGCGGCACCGCGTCGAGCACCGCCGTGTTGCCGGGGCCGGTCTGCGGCAGGATGCTCGCCATCTTGTAGACGAAGTACTTGTCCTGCGTCTCGACGACGATCGGGTCGCCCGGTTTGAGCTTGTTGATGTACCGGAACGGCTCGCCGTGCGTGTTCCGGTGTCCGGCGACCGCGAAGTTGCCGGGGTTCGCCTCCGGCATCGGGGTCTTGGTGCCGCCCTTGTTGTAGTGGCCCACCATGCCCCGGTCGAGGACCTTCTGCTTGTCGATGCCCTCGGCGACCGGTACGACGACGTCCAGCTTCGGGATGTGCAGCAGGGCGAAGCCCTGGCCGGGTTCGAAGGCGCCCGGCTTGCCCTTGCCCTTCGCCCAGTCCTCCTGGAGCTTGCGGGCGGCCGCGTCGGCCTGCTGCTGGGCCCTTATGTTCGTCCACCAGAGCTGGTACGTGACGAAGAGCAGCATCAGTACGCCGATGGTGATGAAGAGTTCGCCGATGACGCGGCTGGCCACGGTGGCGGGTCCCGGCTTGGCGGCACGGGCGGCGCGGCGGGCCTCTACGCGGGTGAGGGGGCGGCCGCCCTCGCCGGTCGGGGGCGCGGACGCGGACTTGGACTTCGACCTGGCGGGCGCGGTGGCTGTGGGCTTGCCACGACCAGGTGCGGAGGCCCGGCGCCCCTTGTGCTTGGCGGCCTTGCGGCGCGCGGCCCGCCCGCCGGGGACGACGACGGGCTCCGCGGCCCGCTCCGGCTGCCCGGCACCGGCTATACGGCGGGTGTCCGCCGTCCGCAGGCCGATCGTTTCGTCGTCGACGGGGGTTTCCGGCCCAGGGCCGGGTCCGGGTCCGGGACCAGGGCCAGGTCCGGGGCCGACGGGCCCCACAGGATCCGGGTCCTCCCCGTCCGGCGGAGCCGACCCGCTGCGGAACCACGGCGACGGATGCTCCCCCGGCGCGGCGGCGTCCCCGCCACCGTGCCCGGTCACGCCGTGGCCCTGCCCACCACCGGGGCAAGCCCGCTCGACCGGGCGACGGCCCCGGTGTCCCCGCACTCCGCGAGCCAGTTGGCGAGCATGAGGTGGCCGTGTTCGGTGAGCACCGACTCGGGGTGGAACTGGACGCCCTCGACGGGCAGTTCACGGTGGCGCAGGCCCATGATGATGCCGTCGGCCGTGCGCGCGGTCACTTCGAGCTCGGCCGGGACCGTGGCGGGCTCGGCCGCCAGCGAGTGGTAGCGGGTCGCGACGAAGGGCGACGGCAGGCCCGCGAAGACGCCCCGGCCCTCGTGCGTGACCGGCGAGGTCTTGCCGTGCAGGAGTTCCGGCGCCCGGTCCACCACGCCGCCGTACGCCACCGCCATGGACTGCATGCCCAGGCACACGCCGAAGACGGGCACGCCGGTCGCGGCGCAGTGGCGGACCATGTCGACGCACACACCGGCCTGTTCGGGGGTGCCGGGCCCCGGCGACAGGAGCACCCCGTCGAAGCCGTCCTGCGCGTGCCGCAGCTCGACCTCGTCGTTGCGGAGCACCTCGCACTCGGCACCGAGCTGGTACAGGTACTGCACGAGGTTGAAGACGAAGCTGTCGTAGTTGTCGACGACAAGAATGCGGGCGCTCATTGGCCGTCCACCGTCACATCGTTGAAGGGCAGCAGCGGCTCCGCCCAGGGAAACACGTACTGGAACAGCACATAGACGACCACGAGGACGAGCAGCAGCGAGAGCAGCGCCTTCACCCATACGTTCCCGGGCAGATGCCGCCAGATCCAGCCGTACATGCCGTCCCTTCCGTCGCCAGGCGCCACAAGCCGCCGCCGTAGAGCACCAGACTAACGGCGCAGTGCCTCGGGTTTCCCTTGCTCCACCGGCTGGGTGGCATCGAGGTGCGCCCAGGCGATCAGCCGGTGGCTGTGGCCCCACTCGGGCTCGCAGGTGGTCAGGGTGAGATAGCGGCCGGGCTCGCGGTAGCCGGATTTGCGCGGTACGGGATCGATGACGCCGATGTCCCCCGGCAGCGTCCGGTACGGCTTCTTGTCGATGCGGTACGTGAACCAGGTCGCGCCGTCGGTCAGGACGACGGCGTCGCCGGGGCGCAGCTCGGGGAAGTCCTTGAAGGGGTCGCCATAGGTGCGGCGGTGGCCGGCCACGGCGAAGTTGCCCTTCTGGCCGAGCTGGGCCGTGCCCGCGTAGTGGCCGAGGCCCTTCTTGAGGGTGCCGGTGGCGGTGCCCTGGAGCACGGGCTTGTTCCACGTGAAACCAAAGCGCGGGACGTACATGACGGCGAAGGGCTTCCCGTCCCGATAGGGGGCGGGCCTCGGCGGTGAGGCGTCCGCCGGTTCCTCGTCGGTGCGGGCCGCGACCGACCCGCGCGCCCACTGGTCCTGCAGCTGGTCGATCTGGCTGTCCATGGCCCGGTCGGCCTTCACTCCGGTCCAGAACAGGACGTACACGACGAACAGCACGATCACGGTCCCGATGGTGATGCACAGTTCGCTGAACGTCCTGACGATCACTCGCACCGGCACGGGTCCCCCAGGGCTACTGCTCCACAGGCTTCGCGTAGTGGAGATCCACTGTGCCCGAGTAGCCGGGAAGAGTCACCGCCCCGTCGTCGTCGACTTTCCAGCCGAGCCCGTAGGCGTTGACGTACAGCATGTAGTTCTGGATCTCCGGGGAGGCCGCGAGGGCCTTCCTGAGCTTGTCCGGGTCGCCGACGGCGGTGACCTTGTACGGCGGGGAGTAGACCCGGCCCTGGAGGATCAGGGTGTTGCCGACGCAGCGCACGGCGCTGGTGGAGATCAGGCGCTGGTCCATGACCTTGATGCCCTCGGCGCCGCCCTGCCACAGCGCGTTCACCACGGCCTGGAGGTCCTGCTGGTGGATGACCAGGTCGTTGGGCTGGGGCTCGGGGTAGCCGGGGAGCTTGGCGGTGGCGTCGGGCGGGGCGTCGGCGAGGGTGACCGTGACGGCGTCGCCGCTGAGCTTCTTGGTGCCGGCGTTCTTCTCCAGGGCCTTCAGGCGGGCTTCGTCGGCCTTGGTGCCGGGGCTGTCGCGCTGGGCGAGGGAGTCGACGTCGTCACGCAGGGAGCCGTTGGAGTCCTCCAGGTCCTTGTTCTCGCGGCTGCGCTCCTGGATGAGGTCGGAGAGCTTCAACAGGGAGGCGTCGGTGCGGATGTTGGTGCCCTTGGCCGTGTTGAAACTGGTGACGAAGATGAGGCCGGCGAGGGCGAAGACGGCGATCGTGAGCAGCCGCACGGGCCGCCAGCGTGGCCGCATCGGCCGCCAGCGGGGGCCCCGGCCCTGCCCTCCGGGGAAGTCGGCAGAATTGCTCAACGTACCCTTATCTCCTTCACCGCCACGGAAGCACTACGCTAACGGACGCCCGGGGGAGGATTTCGCCCACCGTAGTGCCGTAGTTCCGGCCCCGGCGCCCCACCCCGTTCCCTGCGCGGCCACGCAGCGCATCGACAGGAGAGACCCTCGTGCCGAAGTCACGTATCCGCAAGAAGGCAGACGACTACACGCCGCCGTCGTCGAAGAAGGCGACCAGCATCAAGCTGACGAACCGGAGCTGGGTGGCCCCGGTCATGCTGGCGATGTTCCTCATCGGCCTGGCCTGGATCGTCGTCTTCTACGTCACGGACGGGAAGCTGCCGATCGATCCGCTGGGCAACTGGAACATCGTCGTCGGCTTCGGCTTCATCGCCGCGGGCTTCGGCGTCTCCACCCAGTGGAAGTAGCGCTCCAGTGGAAGTAGCGCTTCCACTCATCGGAGAGCCCCTTTCCGCAAGCCCTGGCCTGAGTTATCCACAGCGCTAGCACTGCCATCCACAGACCTGGGGAAAGGTCTGAAGATCTGTGGATAACTCTCCGGAGGTTGACGCCGGTGTGACTGGTCCCGCTCTCCGCACCGGCGCGCGCACCCCTTGTCCTGCCTGGGAAAACCCGGACCGGCGACGCGAGGAACACCCGTTCCCCACTTCGTGCACAAGATCGGGCACAGACTGTGGACAACGAGGGTGCGCGCGCCGGTCCGCGCACGTCAGGTGAGCTGGGCCGTCCGCAGCACCACGACCACCACGATCACCGCGAACACCACCGCGCACGTGCCCCACTGCACCAGGGCGCGCCGCTCGCGCGGGGCGTGCACCATGCCGTACGCGATGGCCACACCGGCGACCAGGCCGCCGACGTGGGCCTGCCAGGCGATGCCGCTCCAGGTGAAGGTGAAGAGCAGGTTCAGCGCGAGGAGCGCGATGACCGGGCGCATGTCGTAGTTCAGGCGCCGCATCAGGACCGCCGTCGCGCCGAGCAGGCCGAAGATCGCGCCGGAGGCGCCGAGGGAAGCCTCGTTCGCGTCCGAGACCAGGTAGGTCAGGGCGCTGCCACCGAGGCCCGACAGCAGATAGAGGGCGAGAAAGCGGGCGCGGCCGAGCGCCGCCTCCAGCGGGCCGCCGAGCCACCACAGGCCCAGCATGTTGAACGCGATGTGCCAGATCTCCTGGTGCGTGAACATCGACGTGACCAGGCGATACGTCTGGCCGTCGGCGACGCCCTCGGTGGGCACGAACGGATGCGGCGGCCACTGGCCGATGAGCACCAGGTCGTTGAGCAGGCCCTCGCCGCGCACCCGCACGGCGACGAACACCAGCAGGTTGAGCGCCAGGATGATCTTCGTGAGCAGCCGGGGGTCCTGGGCGATGGTGCCGCCCGCGATCGTGCGCGGCCGGCCGGCCGCGGGCGCGTGCCCGGTGCCCGAGCCGCCGCGGACGCATTCGGGGCACTGGAAGCCGACCGAGGCGCTGATCATGCACTCGGGGCAGATCGGCCGCTCGCAGCGGGTGCAGGTGATGCCCGTCTCCCGGTCCGGATGCCGGTAGCACATGGGCGGGCCCTGCGCGTCCCGCGGCTCCTGCGGGCTTCCTGGCGCCTGGTCCATTGCGGTCCCCTCATTCTCCGTACGAAGGACGTCGTGAACGCGCCGCCCCGCCCTTCCTCTACGGATGGGCGGGGCGGTTTGGTTCCCTCGGGGTGTGCCGCGCGGGCGTCCCCCGGAGAGCTCGCGTCGGCGCTCAGCCCTCGCGCGTCTCGATCACGACGGACTCGATCACGACGTCGTTGACCGGGCGGTCGGTGCGCGGGTTGGTCTGGGTGCCGGCGATGGCGTCCACGACCTTCTTGCTCGCGTCGTTCGTGACCTCGCCGAAGATGGTGTGCTTGCCCGTCAGCCAGGCCGTCGGCGACACCGTGACGAAGAACTGCGAGCCGTTGGTGCCCGGGCCCGCGTTGGCCATGGCCAGCAGGTACGGCTTGGTGAAGGCCAGGTCGGGGTGGAACTCGTCCCCGAACTCGTAGCCCGGGCCGCCGGTGCCGTTGCCCAGCGGGTCACCGCCCTGGATCATGAAGCCGCTGATCACCCGGTGGAAGACCGTGCCGTCGTACAGCTTGTCCGTGGACTTCTTGCCGGTCGCGGGGTGCACCCACTCGCGCTCGCCCTTGGCGAGCTCAACAAAGTTCTTGACCGTCTTGGGAGCGTGGTTCGGCAGCAGCCGAATCTCGATGTCGCCCTGGTTGGTCTTGAGGGTGGCGTAAAGCTGCTCAGCCACGATCTGCCTTCCGTTGTCCTCTGTGACACCCCGATCCTCGCACGGACCGGATTGGGACGAGTAGCCGCCGAGTGGGCGCGCGCCGCCGGGATCCGTGGCATTGTCGTCGGCAAGCGCCGCTTGTACCGAATTGATCGCGTTCTCCGGTACAGCCGATGCCCCGGATGCCCGCCCTCGCATGCCCCGGTTCCATCCGGCAGGCATGATCCCGGAAAGGGTGGAAAGGTGACATACCTATACGCCACCAAGGAGGAGGATCCCGTGACCCGCAAAGACAGCGTGCGCGCCGCGGCCGACTCGGCGAAGGAGAGCGTGCGGCACGCCGCGGACGCGGTGGCACCGTACGCGGACAGGGCGGCCGAGGCCAAGGACAGGGCTACGCACCTGGCGCACGAGGCCCGGGTGCGGCTTGCCCCGAAGGTTTCGCACGCCGCGCACACGGCCGCCGGTCAGGCTCGCGCCCAGTACGACTCGCACCTGGCGCCGCGCGTGGAACAGGCGCGCAGCCATGTGCCGCCGAAGGTCGACCAAGCGGCGCACGAGGCCGCCGTCCGCACCCGCAAGGCCGCCCGGCAGGCCGCCGACTTCTCCAAGCCGCGCATCGAGCACGCCGTGGCCGTGGCCGGCCCGGCCCGCGAGGAGGCCGCCG
>NZ_AOPZ01000105.1 GCF_000414115.1 Streptomyces aurantiacus JA 4570 | reverse complement strand
CGGGCGGGCGGGAGGGGCGGCCCAACCGGCCCAAGCCGGAACGTGGGGGCCGTGGTGGACTGCCCCCCATGCAGACCGCGAGACGCGTGCTACTCGTTGCGTACGACAACGCCCAAATCCTCGACATAGCCTGCCCCAGCGGCGCCCTGGACATAGCCAACCGCTACGGCGCGACCCCTCCGTACCGCATAGAACTGGGAACGGTGGGCCGCCGCCCGGCCACCAGCTCGGCAGGCATAGCGCTCGCGGCCGGGCAGCGCCTGGAGACGGTGACCGGCCCCCTGGACACCCTCATGGTGGTGGGCGGCGCGGGCTACGAGGACGCCGCCACCGACCCCCACCTGGTCACCCACGTACGCCGCCTCGCGGCACAGAGCCACCGCATAGTCTCCGTCTGCACGGGTGCGTACGTCCTGGCGGCCGCCGGCCTCCTGGACCACCGCCGCGCCACCACCCACTGGGGCTACGCGGCCCAACTGGCCGCCCGCCACCCCACGGTGGCCGTGGACGTGGCCCCCCTCTACGTACGCGACGGCAACGTCTACACCTCCGCGGGCGTCACCAGCGCCCTGGACCTCACGCTCTCCCTGATCGAGGACGACCACGGCCCCACCCTGGCCCGCGCGGTGGCCCGCGAGCTGGTCTCGTATCTGCACCGCCCCGCCGATCAGGCCCAGATCAGCATGTTCCTGGCCGCGCCACCACCGGGCGACCGCCTGGTCCGCGACCTCGCGGGCCACATCGCGGCGCACCTGGCCGAGGACCTGTCCCCCGCCGCCCTCGCGGCCCGCGCGGGCGTGAGCACCCGCCACCTCACCCGCCTGTTCTCCGCCCATCTGGGCACCACCCCGGCCCGCGCGGTGAGAGCGGCCCGCACGGAGGCGGCCGCCCACCTGGTGCGCTCCAGCGAACTGTCCCTCGCGGCCATCGCCCGCCGCTGCGGCTTCGGCTCCGCGCAGACGCTGCGCCAGGCTTTCGTGGACCACTACGGCATGCCCGGGGACAGGATTCGCAGGATGCCGGACATGCCCCGCCCACGGACGCCTCTCCCCCGCGAGACTCCCGTGCCATGACGCACCCGACAGAACGCCCCACAACCACGACCCGCCGCACCGTCCTGCGCGGCACCGCCGCCACCGCCGCGCTCGCCACCGCGGGCCTCGCCGCGACCGGGTCCGCGCACGCCACAGACGTACCCCCGAAGACCGGTGGCAGCGACGGCCCCCGGATCGGCATCCTCCTGTACGACGGCTACAGCCTCCTCGACCCCACGGGCCCCGCCGAAGTCCTCTCCCGCGTCCCCGGCGCGAGCGTCACGATGATCGCCGAGCGGCGCGGCCCCGTACGCACCGACACAGGTGACGTGGCCGTCCTGGCCGAGCGCGCCCTCGACGAGGCGGGCCGCCTGGACGTCCTCCTCGTACCGGGCGCGGGCAACCGCGGCACGATCGCCGCGATGCGGAACCGGACCCTCCTCGACTGGATCCGCGAGACCAACCGCCGTACCCGTTACACCACTTCCGTGTGCACGGGTTCGCTGATCCTGGCGGCGGCCGGGCTCCTGGACGGCCGCCGCGCGACGACGTACTGGGCGTCGGCCCCGTACATGGAGAAGACCTTCGACATCACTTACGTCCCGGAACGCTACGTAAAGTCAGGGAAGTTCATCACCTCGGCCGGCGTCTCGGCCGGTCTGGACATGGCCCTCTACTTGGCCGCGAAGCTCACCGACGACGACACGGCGAAGGCGATCCAGCTCGCCGTCGAGTACGACCCGCGGCCGCCGTTCGACGCGGGGAACGCGCAGGAGGCGAGCGAGGAGCTGAAGGCGCGGGCGCTGAAGATCCTGGAGGACTCGCAAGTCTGAAAGAGGACTCGCGAGTCTGAGAGCGGCCGTACTCCGGCGGGGCTCACGCCCTCGGGTAGCGGGCCAGCCAGCCCGGGGCCGCGCCGGCGGGGCTGTGCAGGGCGGGGCCCTGCGTCATCTCCATGGCGAAGTCGTCCGCGAGTTCGAGAATGGTGGCGCGCCCTTCCAGCTCCGTGAGCCAACCGGGCGGCAGCGCGGTCTCCCCGTGCAGGGCGCCGAGCAGCGCCCCGCACAGCGCGCCGGACGCGGCCGACGCGCCGCTGTGGTTGACGGCGAGCCGCAGCCCGTGCCGGATGTCCTCGCCGACGAGGGCGCAGTACACGGCGGCGGCGAGCGCGCCCACCGCCCCGCCCTCACCGGCCAGTTCCTCGACGCGCGTGGCCGTGGGCATGCCCTGCCGGACGGCGCCGAGGGCGTGCCGCAGCGCGTCGGTGACGGGCTGGTGGCCGGGCCGGGCGGCGAGCAGCGCGAGGGTGCGCTGGATGGCGCCGTCGAGCGACTCGCCCCGGGCGAGCCCGTGCACGAGGATGGTGTGCGCGCCGGCCGCGAGGAAGCCCGTGGGATGCCCGTGCGTCTGCACGGCGCACTCGACGGCGAGTTGGAGCACGAGCTGCGGTTCCCACCCGACGAGCAGCCCGAAGGGCGCCGACCGGGTGGCCGCCTCCGGGCCCTGTTCGCCCGGGTTCTTCGGCACGTCGAGCGTGCCCATGCGGTCGTCGGCGAGCCCGGTGAGGCAGGCACGGGCGGGGTCGCGGCGCGAGTACAGCCACTCCTCGCGGGCCAGCCAGCCGTCTTCCTTGCGGCGCTCGTCGGGCCCCCAGTCGCGCTGGGTCGCGGCCCACCGCCGGTAGGCGCGGTGCAGGTCGGTGGGCGGGTGCCAGGCCCCGGTGTCGCGCCGCACCTGCGCCCGTATCAGCCCGTCGACGCTGAACAGCATCAGCTGGGTGGCGCAGGTGACGGCGCCGCGTCTGCCGTGCGCGGCGGCGAGTTCGGTGAGGCCCTCGGTGCCGTGCGCCTCGCGGATCGCACCGAGCCCGAGCCCGTCGACGGGCGCTCCGAGGGCGTCCCCGACGGCGGCCCCGAGCAGCGTGCCGCGCACCCGGCTGCGGAAGTCCTGCTGCTCGGTGCGGCCCCACACACCGGTGGCTGCTGCAGTGCTCACCGAACCCCCTTTCCCGTGCCCTGGCGTCCGACTCCGCAGCACTGTAATCGAACGGGAACGGTGGGTTCAGGGCCCAAGTGGTTTGTACGGAGGTGCCCTTTCTCTGTCTCCCGGAGGGGGTTGTGCGCTACCTCCCAGAAGGGTTGAGCGCTAGCTGCCGGAGGGGGTCGGCCGGTGCTCGACGTACTCGATGACGGTGCCGTCGGGGTGCCGGGCCGTGAACCCCGTACCGGTGGGAACGCGGTGCGGCGGGTCCAGGATCTCGACGCCGTCCTCGGCGGCGAGCCTGGCCAGGAAGGCGTCGGTGGAGTCGACGAGCAGCGTCCCGTCGGTGGCCCGGAACGGCTCCAGGACCTCCTCCTCCGCCTCGACGAGGAGGAAACTTCCGACGACGGCGAGCGTGAGTTCCTTGGCCGGATACGTGAAGTACATGTCCCGTTCCGTGCCGAGCAGCCGCTCGTAGAAGCCGGTGACGGACTCCAGGGTGCCGGGCGGGGTGTAGACGCGGATGAGGGTGCGGGGTTCGGTGAGGTGGGAGGAGTCGTTGTGGCGGCGGATGACGACGGGGGTGTCGGTCGCTTCAGTCATGCGGCAAGCATCGGCCCGGGAATGGGGGCCTGCCAGGGGGGTGTTCATGGGGTGAGTGGAGGTCACAGGATGACGGACCCGATGGCATCGCTGACATCGCTGACATCGCTGACATCGCGGACGTCGCGCCGCGAGCTGGGCGGCTTCCTGCGCGCCCACCGCGAGACCCTCGCCCCCGCGGCCGTGGGGCTCCCGCGGACGCCCCGCCGCCGCACGGCCGGCCTCCGCCGCGAGGAGGTCGCGGCGCTCTCCGGGGTCTCCGTGGCCTGGTACACCTGGCTGGAGCAGGGCCGGGTGGACACCTCCCGCCAGGTCCTGGACGCCGTGGCCCGCACCCTGCGCATGGACGAGGCGGCGCACGCCCACGCACGGGCACTCGCGGGCTTCGCGCCGCCGGAGCTCCCGGCGGCCCCGGACGCACCGCGGTCGTCGGCCGCCGCGCACCAGCCCATGCTGGACGCCTGGCCGGCGAGCCCCGCCCTGCTGCTCGACTCCGCCTTCGACATCCTGACCTGGAACAAGGCGTACGCCACGCGCTGGCCGGACCCCGCCGACGTACCCCCGGACCGCCGCAATCTGCTCCTGCTCCTCACCACCGACCCCCGCCACCAGGCCCTCCTCCCCGCCTGGCGGCCCCTGGCCCTCGACCTCTACCGCCACTTCCGCACCCGCGCGGACCGCGAGCCGCCGACGTCCCGCAGCGCCCGCGTCACGGAGCTGCTGCGCGAAGGGTGCCCGGAGCTGGAGGACTGGTGGGGGTGCCGGTCGGTGGGCGACTTCACCTCGCACCGGGTCGAACTCGCCCTGGATCAGGGCGGGTCTGCGGCGTACGAGATGACGTTGCTGCGCACGCCGGAGCCCCGCGGCGGGAGCGTCCTGGTCCATACGCCCGCGCTATAACGAACGTTCTATCCAACGAAGGTGGTAGCCGACCCGGCCTCGGCGGCCTCGGCCCATGGCCTTGGCTAATCTGCACGGGTGACCACCGACCTGACCCTGCTGCCGCGGGTGGCGTATCGCGGGCACGAGGTCACCGCACCCCGGCTGCGCGGTCTCCTCGCGCTGCTCGCGGGCGACCTGCGTGCGGGCTGCAGCACCGAGCGGCTCGTGGCGGGGCTGTGGCCGGACGCCGAACTGCCGGAGCGGCCGGGCAAAGCGGTGCAGGTCCTCGTGTCCAGGGCGCGGGCGGGCCTTGGCGCGGACGTCATCGCGAGCACACCGACGGGATACCGGCTCACCCTCGCCGAGGACCGGGTCGACAGCTCCGCGCTGCTGCTGCACGCCGCCGCGAGCGCGGAGCGGGCCAGGGCCGGGGACCACGCGGCGTCGCTGGCCGCGGCCGAGGCCGGGCTCGCGCTGTGGGCGGGCACCCCGGACGCGGCCGGTGAGACCGGCGACCCGGTGGCCGTGCT
>NZ_AOPZ01000104.1 GCF_000414115.1 Streptomyces aurantiacus JA 4570 | reverse complement strand
GGCGGGGGTCGTCGGCGGCCTGCGGGACAAGGCGTTCGACGTCGGCGGGGCGGTCCCGCCGGACAGTTGGTACGGCATGCTCCTGGACGGCGTGTTCGGCTTCCGGCCGGGTCCGACGGTGACGCAGACGGCGGCGTGGGCGCTGTATCTGGTGGCGGTGTCCGCGCTGTGCCTCGCGCCGTCGCGGGGCCGCCCGGGCGTCGCCGGAGCCCGGCGTCGGGCCGCTTCCCGGCCCCGATAGGGTTCGGGCCCGGGAAGGGGTAGGTGGAGGTATCCGATGAGCAGGGTTCGCAGAGCCGGCCGGCCGGTCTCGTACATGGCCGCGGTGGCGGTCCTCTCGCTGACGGCGAGCGGTTGCGTGACGGTGCACGGCGAGCGGGAGGTCGTCCGCACGGCGACCAGGACCGAGGCCGCCCGCGCGCTGAAGGACTTCCTCACCGCCTACAACAAGGCGGACAAGGCGTACGACCCGGCCCTGGACGCGGCCCGCGTCACCGGCCCGCTCGGCGCCATCAACCAGGCGGGCCTGAAGGCACGGCACGCGCAGAACCCGGACGGCAACGCCCGGCACGTGCCGCTGAAGCTGACGGACGTGACGTACTCCATCCCCAAGAAGGCCGGCTGGCCGCGGTGGTTCGTCGTCGACGCGCAGGCCAACCGCAAGCCGCACGGCTACCGCTGGCTGATCGTCTTCACCCGCGCCGACGCCGGCGAGGTGTGGCGGGCGACGTATCTGAACCTGATCCTGCCCGACCGGCTGCCGGAGCTGAAGAAGGACGAGGACGGCCATGTGGAGCCCGTCGCCGTGGCCTCCTCCGGCCTCGCGGTGGCGCCGCGGCGGCTCGGCGGCACGTACACGACGTTCCTGAAGTCGGGCGGCGACGCGTTCACGCCCGGCCCGCACACCAGCCAGTGGAAGGCGGCCCGCGACCGCAACAAGAAGCGGCTCGGCCTCGCCGTCCAGTACCTCGACGAGCCGCAGAACGACGGCGCGTTCGCCCCCGTCGGCCTGCGCACGAAGGACGGCGGCGCGCTGGTGTTCTTCGCCACGCATCACTACGAGAAGCAGACCGCGTCCAAGGGCCTCGACGTCACCGTGGAACCGGACGTCAAGGCCCTGATGAAGGGCGAGGCCAAGCAGTCCGTGACGCTGGAGCGGATCTCGAACCAGGTGGCGCTCGACCCCAAGGGCTCGGGGAAGGTGACGGTCCTGAGCCGGATGCAGGGCCTTGTGGGGGCGAAGGGCGAATAGCCGTGCGGCGCCCGGCTAACCGCGCAGCGGCCAGGCTGCCGTGTTCGCCTCGTGGTCCGCGTCGCCCCTGGTCGCCCCCGCGTACCGCGCGCACTCGTCGGTGAGGGTCTCCAGGAGCGTCAGCGGGTCCGGCAGCGCGAACTCCGGTCCCCTGACCCAGCCGACCGCCAGGTCACCCGGAAGGCGCGCGGGCGGCACGAGGACGTACGACCCGCGGCAGTGCCAGCGCAGGCCGGGGTGTTCGTCCATCGTCTCCGGGTGGCAGTCCAGCTCGCACGGCCACCACTCGTCCTCGTCCTCGGGGGTGCCGCGGGTCGCCGTGAAGAACAGCATCCGCCCCTGGTCGCCCGCGCCCTCGGACTCCGCCACGGGGCCGACCTCCACATCGGAGGCGAGCAGCCGTGCCAGGGCGGCGCGGCCGGCGTCCAGCGGCACGTCCAGGACGTCGTGCACCATGCCGGTCGCGGTGATGAAGTTGGCCCCCGGCTGGTGCCGGGCCCAGCGCTCGATCTGCGCGGGGTCGGTGGTGGACTGCGTCTGCCAGGCGAAGGACACGGGGTGCCGGGCGGGGGTGGGACAGCCGATGCGGTCGCAGGAACAGCGATATCCGGCCGGGTGGGCGGCGGGGGCGAGCGGCAGTCCCGCGGCGGCGACGGCGAGCAGCAGATCTTCGCGGCGGGCGGCCTCGGCACCCGCGCCCCCGCCGTCGGCGCCCGTGCGCCCGCGGCGGCGAAGCCACTGGGAGATCCTGCTCTGCGCGCCGGACGGCCGGCCGTGCTCTGCGCCCATCTATCCCCTCACCTTGCCATTGTGCGGAACAGCATGACCTATGGTCCCACCATCCTGCTCCCCGGGTGGCCGTAGTCCACATCCGGGGTAGCTGGGGCGATGCCAGCCGCTGGGTGACATGGCGCGTCATTTCACACTGTGCGGCTTATCGCACACCTACGGTGTTCGCCATGGTCACTAGGACTGTGCTGGCCGGCCTCACCGCCCTCACCCTCGTCGGCCCGGCCGGCTTCCTGACCCCGCTGGAGTGGGGCGGCGGCCCGCTCACCGTCGACGCGCTCCCGCCGGTCGTCCACACCGCGCACCGCGGCGGCGCCCTCGAAGTCCCGGAGAACAGCATGTCCGGCCTGGTGGCCGCGTTCGAGCGGGGCACCGCGCAGGTCCTGGACGCCGACACGCGGACGCTGCGCGACGGCACGCTCGTGGTGATGCACGACGCGACCGTGGACCGCACCACGTACGCGACCGGTCCGGTGCGCGGGCTGAGCCGCGAGGGGTGGCGGCGGTTGCGGCTGCGGCCGCCCGCGGGTGTGCCGGGCCGCTGGCGGGCGGAGCGGCCGCCGACGGTGGCTGAGGTGCTCGACCGCTTCGGCGGCCGGATCGTGCTGATGCTGGAGGTCAAGGACGCGCCGAGCCTGGCCGGGCTCGGCGCGATGATCCACGAGCGCGGCCTGGCCCGCTCGGTGTTCGTGAACTCCAACAAGCCCTGGGTCGCCCGCCGCGCCCACGACCTGGGCCTGCTGGCGCAGTTGTGGCGCACCAGGAAGCAGCTCCGCACGGACCGCCCGGCGCGCTGGGCGTCCTTCGTCGACGTCCTGGACGTGGACTACAAGGCGCGTGACGCGGATCTCCTGCGGGCGGTCAACTCCGGTGTCCCGCGGGTGTGGGCGCACACCGTGACCACGCCGCGCCAGCGCGACCGGGTGCTGCGGCTCGGCTGCAACGGCGTGATCACGGACGCGCCCGGACTGCTCGCGCGTACGCCGGTCAAGGGCCGGTGGGACATGGACCGGGGCGGGCGGGCCACGGATCAGGGCCGGGTGCCGCGGCCGGGCGCGGGCGTCCGGCGCCGGCGGGTCAGCGGGGCGCGATCCCGTACAGGGCGTACTCGACGAGCTTGTCGGCGTACGCGTGGCTGAGCGGGCCGGTGCGCTGCATCCAGCGCTGGGCGAGCGGTCCCGTCCACAGTTCGAGGGCGATGCGCGGGTCGATGCCGGGGGCCACCTGGCCCTGCTCCTTGGCGGCGCGCAGCCGGTCGACGTAGAGCTGGAGCTGGGGCTCGAGCAGCTTCTCGAGGAATTCGGCGCCGAGCTGCTCGTTGACGACGCCCTCGGCGGCCAGGGCCCGGGCCGGGGCGTCGAACTTGGGGTTGGTCATCTCGTCGACGGTGGCGCGCAGCACGTACTTGAGGTCGGCTTCCAGGTCGCCGGTGTCCGGGATGGCGGTCGCGACCTCGTCGAGCCCGGCCTTCTCGCTGAGCTCGGCGGACGCCTGCTCGGAGAGGTCGAGGAAGGCGTCGAGCAGAACGGCGCTCTTGGAGGGCCACCAGCGGTAGATGGTCTGCTTGCCGACACCGGCGCGGGCGGCGATCGCCTCGATGGTCATCTTCGGGTAGCCGACCTCGCCGACCAGGGCGAGCGCGGCCTCGTAGATCGCGCGGCGCGAGCGCTCGCTGCGGCGCGTGGAGTCAGGGGCGGTTTTCTGGGCCATGACACCGAATGTAGCAGCGCCACGAGACGCCGCGTCTCACCAAACTCCCGGACCTCCCGTAAACCACTCGACAAGACGGACCGTCTCGCTTAAAGTCGAAGACGAAGCGAGACGATACGTCTCGCCCAATAGGTGTCGACGATCGATGGAGGTACGACATGTCGCGAGGCGGATCCGGAATGCTCGGCGTCGGCGGTACGCGCAGCAAGCTCTCCCGCAAGGCGCTGCGCGGCGGCCGCGACGGGGGCCGCGTCGGCGGCGGGCTCAGCCCGCAGGAGCAGAAGCGCGAACTGCTCCGCAAACTCCAGGAGGAACGGTCGCGGAACGACGGCTCATGACCGGGGAACGCCCGGTTCATGCGTAAATATCGGCCCACACGTCAGCACGAACCGCTCAGATCACTGCGCGAAGGCTCCTCAGACCGCACCATGGGCAGCACCAGCCCCTGCGGTCCGTGAGGAGCCTTCGTTGCATCGAGTCGCCCGGCGCGCCACACCCCGGCGCTACCTGATGTGCCCACCGGCACACTTCAAGGTCACGTACTCCATCAATCCGTGGATGGACCCCGCCAAACCCGTCGACGTCCCGCTCGCCGTCGCCCAGTGGGAGGACCTGCGGGACCGCTACCGCTCGCTCGGCCACACGGTCGAGGAGCTGAAGCCGCACCCCGACCTGCCGGACATGGTCTACGCGGCCAACGGCGCGACCGTCGTCGACGGCCGGGTCCTCGGCGCGAGCTTCATGCACCCCGAGCGGCAGCCCGAGGCCGCAGCCCACCTGGAGTGGTTCCGCGCCAACGGCTTCACCGAGGTCCACGAACCCACCCACATCAACGAGGGCGAGGGCGACTTCGCCGTCACCTCCTCCTACGTCCTCGCGGGCCGCGGCTTCCGCGCCAGCCCGCTCTCGCACGGCGAGGCCCAGGAGGTCTTCGGCCGCCCGGTGATCGGCCTCGACCTCGTCGACCCGCGCTACTACCACCTGGACACGGCGCTCGCGGTCCTCGACGACCGGGCCGACGACGTCATGTACTACCCGGCCGCCTTCTCGCCGGGCAGCCAGGCGGCGCTGCGCCGGCTGTTCCCCGACGCGCTGATCGCCGAGGAGCCGGACGCCGTCGCGCTCGGCCTGAACGCGGTCTCCGACGGCCTGCACGTACTGCTTCCGCAGGCCGCCGTCGGTCTCTTCGAGCCGCTGCGTGAGCGGGGCTACGAGCCGATCGGGATGGACCTGGGCGAGCTGCTCAAGGGCGGCGGCAGCGTGAAGTGCTGCACGCAGGAGCTGCGCGACAAGTAGCGCACGGCGCGTGAGCGCGTGACGTGCCGGAAGGTGCGGGTGGCCGACGACCACCCGCACCACTTTTACGTATACGTCAGTCCAGGTCGGCCGGGCACAGGCGGCGCGGGTGGTCGTCGGTGCGCAGCCGGGCGTCCACGCAGCCGCCGGGCAGGCCGTCGTGGGCCTTCTTGCCGAAGTTGGCGGTGACGGTGAGCGTGCCGTCGCCGAAGACCGTGCGCTGAACCCGCCGGTCGGCGGTGAGGTGCCGGAAGGACGTGAGCCGCTCCGTCCCGGCCGCCCGGTGCAGCGGCGCGAAGTACTTCTGCAGCGCGGCGAGTTCCGCCCCGTGCCGGGTCAACGAGGGCCCGTCGAGGACGTAGTTGAGCGGCCGGTTGTAGAGCATGGCGAGCAGCGCGCGGCGGGTCTTCTCGGCGGGCAGCTTCTCGTACGACAGCTCCCAGCGCTCGACGCTGACGGTGGAGCCGTGCAGGGCTGTCCCGTACAACGGGACGCGGTAGCGCGGGTCGTACATGGCCTTGGAGAGCGAGGCGGGGAGCCGGACCGGCTTGAAGAAGATGCCGGGCGCGCGCTCCGGGTAGTAACCGCCCCACTTCTCGCGGTCCTTCTGCAGCGCCCACATGCCGTCGGCGACGGGGGTCGCGCTGCCGTGGTCGAAGGCGACGGCCTTGTTGGCCCACGCCTGCGCGGACTCGGAACCGAGGACGAGCCCGGAGCCGGCGATCCGCCGCATCCGGGCGAGGCGGTGGGCCCGGTCGCCCGCCTTGGTCATCGGATGCGCGGCGGAGTGGTCGCGGAAGAGCTCGCCGGTGGCGTCGACGTCGAGGAAGTAGCTGTCGGCGCCGTTGCGGACCATCGCGCGGGTGCGGTCGGCGAGCAAGTGCCGGGCGGGCTCGGCGCGTTCGAAGGCGGCCGAGCTCAAGTAGCAGCCCCGGCCGCCGAATCCGGTGCGCGGCTTGCCGTCGGCGTCGCGCACGCAGAAGTCCGGATAGACCGTGCCGGGCCACACGGAGGTGGGGCTGTCGGCGGACTTGGGGTCCTGCCCGTTGGCGAAGGTGTCGTAGGGGCCCACGAGGTACCCCGCCTTCTTGGCGGCAGCGACCGCCTTCTTGCCCATGGGGCCGGGCCCGGCGTCGTACCCGAGCCACATCCGGTCCACCCCGAGCCCGCGCAGCCGGCGCACCCCCGCGGCGGTGCGGGCCTCTCCCCACCCATAGGCGTGAAAGGCGCCGAGGAGCCGCTTCGTCGCCGGATTGCGGCGGATCTTGTCCTTGAGACTGCCGAGGCGGCCGCGTTCGGCGAGGTACGCGCGGTAGTCGGCGGCGGGGGCGATCGGGCTGCCGTCGGTCAGGGCGAAGGTGACGGTGTACGTACGGGTGCCCGCGCCGGCGTCGAAGGTGTGGGCGGCGGTGGTGCGGAGGTGGCCGCCGGAGGTGGTGTCGAACGCGAGCTCCGTCCCGATATCGGTGGGTATCAGGTAACTGACGCCGCCCTGGCGGCGGCCGGAGGAGTAGCCCCAGAGGGGCAGGGTGAGATCTGCGCCCACGTCGAGGGTCGTGCCCGCGAGTTTCTCCTCGCCGGTGGTCCAGAAGGGGTCCGCCGTGGGGATGTTCAGGCCCTCGCCCCGGGGGAGTTGGAGGCTCCCGGAGGAGCCGGTGACCGGCCAGCGGAGCTTGGTGTCCTGGTGGGCCGTGAGGGTCAGCGACAGGCGCCCGTGGTCGACCCGGGCGTCGACCTCCAGGCCCCGGGTGGGGTAACTCCAGTGCGCCTGGGCCTTGTTGGCGCGGTGGACCCGCCCCGGGCGGCCGAGGGCGGTGGCCGCGGGGGCGGAGAGGTGCTGGGTGCGGCCGCTGCTTGTGCGGGCGCTCACCGCGAGGGTCGCGGGGTCGATGACGGCGGTGCCGCCGTCGACGGCCAAGGTGACGCCGGGGGCGTGGGGTTGGGCGGCGGGGGCGGCCTGGGTGGCTCCTGCGGCGGTCAGGGTGACGGCCAGGGCCAGGGTGAGTGTGCGCTTGACGGGCATGGGGTTGTGGATAGTCGGGGGGCTTAAGAGGGTTCTAAGAGCATTCCCCAACCCCGCCCCTTCCGGCTCTGCCCCCAGACCCCCGCTCCTCAATCGCCGGAGGGGCTGGGGCGGAGCCCCCTGGTTACGGGAAGGGGCGGGACCGGGGAAGGCCCCGCAGGGCTAAGACGCCGGCGGCGGCCACGCGTCGCCCCACGCCGTGTCCCGCGCCGCGCGATACAGCGCGCCATGCCGCTTGGTCACCGTCTCCCGGTGCAACGTGCCGTCCGCGTCACACAGATCGAGGAGAACCTGCCCCTTGCGGATCTGCGGCTTGCGGACGACGCGGAGCGGGGCGGGGACGGCCGGAAGGGCGGCGGGCCGGACCGCCGCGACGTAGGAGAACTTCTCGTCCTCGTACGCCAACGAGCCGCCCTTGACCTGCCGGTGGAGGGAGGAACGGGCGACCCGCACGGAGAAGTGGCACCAGTCCTCGCCGGGGACGATGGGGCAGGCGGCGCTGTGGGGGCAGGGCGCGGCGACGCGGTACCCGGCGGCGACGAGCCGGTCGCGGGCCTCGATGACGCGGGCGTAACCGTCGGGGGTACCGGGCTCGACGACGACGACGGCGTCGCCGGCGGCCCGGGCGGCGGCGTCGACGACGGCCTCCCGGTCGGCGCCGGTCAGCTCGCCGAGGACGTAGGAGACGGTGACGAGGGCCGCCGGATCCAGGTCGAGGGCGGCGGTGATGCGGGCGCGCCGCCACTGGGCGGGGGCCAGCTCCGGGTTGGCGGCGGCGATCTCGCGGCCGAGGGCGAGGGCGGGCTCGGCCCAGTCGAGGACGGTGACGGGCCGCGCGCCGGGCCAGGTGGCGTTGACGGCCCAGGTCGCGGCGCCGGTGCCGCCGCCGACGTCGGTGTGGTCGGCGGGACTCCAGTCGGCGGGGACCGCGGCGGCGAGGCCGTCCAGGGCGGAGCGGGCGGCCTCGAAGGTGGCGGGCATGCGGTAGGCGGCGTAGGCGGTGACGTCGGCGCGGTCGCGCAGGACGGGGGCGCCGGTGGGGGTGGTGCCCCGGTAGTTCGCGATCAGCCGGTCCACGGCCTGGGCCGCCGCCTTGGGCGGCAGATCTTCCAGGAGGCCCGCGAGGGCGGTACGAAGGGTCTCTGCGGGGGAAGCATGGTCGCGCACCCCGTGAGTTTAGTGGCCGGGCGCCGACCCGTCGGACAGCCCCTGCGCCCGGGGCGGCCCCGCCGCCACCGCGCGCGCCAGCGTCGTGGCCGCGCGCACCCGGGGGCCGTTGTCGAGGGGCCGGCGCCGGGGGTGGACGGTGTTGGCGAGGAGGATCAGGAAGGTGTCCGTGGCCGGGTCGAGGACGAGCGACGTGCCGGTGAAGCCGGTGTGCCCGGCCGCGCCGCCGCCCGCCAGCTCCCCCATGAACCACGGCTTGTCCACGGCGAAGCCGAGGCCGGGCGGGGCGAGCATCAGGTCGACGTGCCGGGGCCCGAGGATCCGGGCCGTGCCGTAGGTGCCGCCGCACAGCAGCGTCCGGCACAGGACGGCCAGGTCGCGGGCGGTGGAGAAGAGCCCGGCGTGGCCCGCCACGCCCCCGAGCGCCCAGGCGTTCTCGTCGTGCACCTCGCCGCGCAGCATCCCCCGGTCGGCCTTCGCCCACGGCCTGCGCTGGTCCTCCGTGGCGGCCGCGTCCGGGCGCGGCCCGAAGCCGGTGGCGGTCATGCCGAGGGGCCGGGTGATGCCGTCGCGGATCAGCCGGTCCAGGCGGCGGCCCGTGACCCGCTCCAGGACCTGCTGGAGCAGCAGCATGTTCAGATCCGAGTAGACGTACGCGCCGACCTCGCCGGACGGCGCCTCGGTGCGCAGCGCCCGCAGCCGCGCCGGCACGTCCGGCAGCTCGTAGAGCGGCAGCTCGGGCCGCAGCCCCGAGGTGTGCGTGAGCAGGTGGCGCACCGTGAGGCCGTGGCGCGCGGCGGCCGTGCACTCGGGGGCGTAGCGGGCGACGGGCCGGTCGAGGTCGAGGGCGCCGCGCTCCAGCTGCTGCACGGCCGCGACGGTGGTGAACAGCTTGGTGAGGGAGGCCAGGTCGAAGGGTGTGGCGGTGGTCATCGGGACGCGCTGCTCGGGCGGCAGCTCGACGCCGAAGTCCGCCGCGGCGCTCTCGTCACGGTCCCCCGCGCCCCCGGCGTTCTCGTACGCCGCCGCGTACCGCACGGCCCAGCCGGCCGCCTCCTCCACCGCGATCACCGGGCCGCGG
>NZ_AOPZ01000102.1 GCF_000414115.1 Streptomyces aurantiacus JA 4570 | reverse complement strand
GGCCGCGCTGGGCCAAGCGGGTCGCGACCACCCTGTCCGTGGGGGTGCTCGCCGCCGCCGGTATCGGGCACTCGATCGTCTCGGGCCTGGAGACCGGCATCGGCCGCGTCGACGCCTTCAGCAACATGAAGAACCGGCCCGAGTCCGGCAACGGCATGAACGTACTGCTCGTGGGCACCGACGGGCGCGACAAGATCAGCCGCGCGGAGCGGAAGAAGTACCGCCTGGGCGGTGCGCCCTGCCACTGCACGGACACGATCATGATCGTGCACATCTCGGAGGACCGGGACCGGGCGAGCGTCGTCAGCCTCCCCCGGGATTCGTACGCCGAGATGCCCGAGCACATCGACAAGAACTCCCGCAGGCACCACAGGGCACACCCGGTGAAGCTCAACGCGGCGTACGCGGAGGGCGGCCCGAATCTGACCGTGCGCACGGTCGAGAACATGACGAAGGTGAAGATCGACCACTATCTGGAGGTCGACTTCACCAGCTTCATGAAGACCGTGGACGTCCTCGGCGGCGTCGAGATCTGCACGACCAAGCCCCTGAAGGACTCGTACACGGGGCTCAACCTGCCCGTGGGCACCCACCAGCTGAACGGCGGCCAGGCGCTGCAGTACGTGCGCTCGCGGCACATCGACGGGGCGTCCGACCTCGGCCGGATGCAGCGCCAGCAGCGCTTCCTCGCGGCGCTCATCGCGAAGGCGACGAGCAGCGGCGTACTGCTGAATCCGGTCAAGTTCAACGACGTCACCGGGACGCTCCTGGAGTCGGTGCGGGCCGACAAGGGCTTCGGGACGACCGAGATGCTGACGCTGGGCCGCGCGATGCGGAACTTCTCGCCGAAGTCGTCCGAGTTCACGACCGTGCCGATCGGGAAGATGGGCCACAAGGTGCCGGGCATCGGCTCGACCCTGAAGTGGGACGACGTGAAGTCCAGGAAGCTGTTCCAGGCGCTGCGCGACGACAAGCCGCTCGCCCCGCACCGCGTGAAGCACAAGGCCCTGGCGGTGCCGGTGTCGCCGCAGCAGATCCGGGTGCAGGTGGACAACGGGGCGGGGAGGCCGGGCCTCGGCAAGCGGGTCGACTCGGAGCTGCGGCGCGCCGGGTTCCGCACCACCCGGACGCCGGGAACGGTGCCGCTGGCGCCGGGCGCCAGGCCCCTCGCCCGCAGCGTCGTCGCCTTCGACCCGCGCTGGGACCGCTCGGCGAAGTCCCTGGCCACGGCGCTGCCCGGCTGCGAGATGCGCCCCGTCCGGGGGCAGGGGCCGCTCCTGAAGGTCATCGCGGGCACGGATTTCCGCGGCGTGCGGGCGGTACGGGCCGAGGACGCCTTCCAGGGCGAGTTCGGCGCCGTGACGGGCGACCAGGTGGTGTGCCGTTAGCCCCGTCACCCGTACGCACCATCACCCTTAACCACCTCCCCTGGGCAGCTTGATATCGAATGTCGGTGATCAACCGCTGCTACTGATCTGGAGAGCACCATGCGCATCCGCACCGTCATCGCCGCCGCAGTCCTGGCTGCCGCAGCCACGCTCGGCGTCGCCGGCACCGCCCTCGCAGACCCCCACGACAACGACATCGTCAGTCACGTGAGCTCGAACACCGGTGTCCACTTCGGAGAGATGGTGATGGACTGACCCGTCCAGCACACGGCAAGCGGCCCCGGCCTCTCCTAGGAGAAGCCGGGGCCCGCTCGCTCCCCACGCTTGCGCGCCGCCGTCAGCCCTCGCTCGGCTGCTGCGCACGCAGCTCCTTGATGGCGCGACGACGGGCCAGCCGATGGGTACGGCGAATTTGCGCCTCCTTGAACCGCCGCTCGTTCCGCTCCGAATCCGGAACAACCGGCGGAACCGTGCGCGGCTTACCGTCCGCGTCGACGGCCGCGAAGACGAGGTAGGCCGAACCAACCTGCTGCGCGGGCGTCGATTCGTTCCAGCGCTCGGCCATCACACGTACGCCGATCTCCATGGACGTACGCCCGGTCCAGTTGCACTGCGCGTGCACGTGGACGAGGTCGCCGACGCGAACCGGCTCCAGGAAAACCATCTCGTCCATGGACGCGGTCACCGCGGGTCCGCCCGAGTGGCGCCCGGCGACGGCGCCCGCCGCGTCGTCCACCAATTTCATGATCACGCCGCCGTGCACCGTCCCGAGGAGGTTGGTGTCACCCGCGGTCATGATGTGGCTCAGCGTGGTGCGCGAGGCCGCGGTCGGCTTGCCGGAAAGGCTGTCTCCGGCACCCAAGGGGGCGTGATCAGTCATGGAACCAGCCTAAACGCCCCGGTACGCGCCCCACCGCGCGTCGATACGACGACGGGAATCTCCGATTCCGTACCGGAGGCCAGATCTGTCACGCACTCCGCCCTATGTCGGGACCCGCCCGAACCCCCGCCGGACACATTGCATCAGCTCTGCAACAGCCCTGACCCGAAACAATGCCCTCCCTGTGAGGCGCACGGTGCGGCACTGCACACTAAGCCAATGAGCGATTGGCCTAACGCGCGGAACAGCAACGGTGACCGCCACGGGTACGGCAGCGACGGCGCACAGCCCGAGGGCGCCCGCGTGATGCGCCATGTCCAGCGCGGCGGGCCGTCGGCCCCGGGCCAGCCCGGCTCGGTCCCGCGCCAGCCTTCGTACGACGACAACGTCTACGACGACCTCTACCGCGACCAGCGCGGGCAGGACCCCTACGCCCAGGGCGGCGGCCAGGGCGGCCCCGGCCAGGACGGCTACGACAGCGGCTACAACACCGGCCAGGTGTACGGCGCCCCGGCCGGCCGCGGCAACGGCCCGCAGGGCCCGGGCGGCCCGCCCGCCCCGCCGCGCGCGCCCAAGCCCCCGGTCAACTGGAAGAAGCGCATCACCTGGGGTCTGGTGACCTTCCTCGCGCTGCTGCTCGTGGTCTCCGTCAGCACGTACTTCTGGGCCGACTCCAAGCTCAAGCGCGAGGTCGACCTGTCGAAGGTCATCGAGCGGCCCGACGGCGGCAAGGGCACGAACTACCTGATCGTCGGCTCCGACAGCCGCGCGGGGATGTCCGACGAGGAGAAGAAGAAGCTCCACACCGGCTCCGCCGCGGGCAAGCGCACGGACTCGATGATGATCCTGCACGTCGCGGACGACGGCGGGAACACGATGATCTCCCTGCCGCGCGACTCGAACGTCACGATCCCCTCCTTCAAGGGCGCCGATTCCGGCAAGCTCTACCCGGGCACCGGCCGCCAGACGAAGCTGAACGCCGCGTACGCCGAGGACGGCCCCGAGCTGCTCGTGCGGACCGTCGAGGCCAACACGGGGCTGCGCATCGACCACTACGCCGAGATCGGCTTCGGCGGCTTCGCCAAGATCGTGGACGCGGTCGGCGGTGTCGAGCTGGACATCCCCAAGGGCTTCAAGGACAAGAAGTCCGGCGCCGACTTCGAGGCGGGCAAGCAGACCCTGAACGGCGAGGAGGCCCTGGCCTTCGTCCGCACCCGCTACGCCCTGCCGGGCAGCGACCTGGACCGCACCAAGAACCAGCAGAAGTTCCTGGCCGCGCTCGCCAACCAGGCGGCGACGCCCGGGACGGTCCTGAACCCGTTCAAGCTGTACCCGACGATGGGCGCGGGCCTGGACACCCTGATCGTCGACAAGGACATGGACCTGATGGACGTGGCCTCGATGTTCTGGGCCATGAAGGGCGTCACCGGCGGCGACGGCAAGTCCATGAACATGCCGATCTCGGGGTTCGCGAACGGCAACGTCGTCTGGGACAAGGCCAAGGTCAAGGAGCTGGTGTCGCAGCTCAACAACGACGAGAAGGTGACGGTTTCGGGCGGTAACTAGTCCGGTCAACGCTCTGGGCGACGGCCCCGGTTCCGCGCGACGGCGCGGGGCCGGGGCCGTCGGCGTACCCCGAACGCCCCGTCCGCCGCGAAGCCGGGCGGGCGGCGTGGCACGGTGGTTCGACCATCACCAAGAAGTGCCACCCACGAGAAGTGCCACCCCCGACCCGCGGAGCCCTGCCATGGCGGACCTGCAGGACGAACTCGACTCCCCCGCCGAAGCCGGGGAGGACGAAGAGCGGCGCACCGCGCCCACCCCCACGGACGACACCTTCCCGAGCGACGAGCCCGCGCCCGAGCCCGAGCCCCTGGAGCCGGATCTGCGCGATGCCCTGGAGCGGGCCCGGGACCTCCTCGCGGCGCATCCCGTCGCCGACGGCTACAGCGGCCTGCCCTCGGCGCTGCGTGAACTTCCCTGGTACGACCTGGAGTTGGGCGACAGCGGCCTGCAGACCGATCTGCCGCGGCTGCGGGCGGGCCGGGTGGGCGCGCAGTTCTGGTCGCTCCAGGTGCCGGACCCGGGGGCCGAGGGCGACCGCGCCGTCAGCTCGGCGCTGGAGCAGATCGACCTCGTCCGGCACGTCGTCGGCCGTTACGCGAACGGCCTGCGGGTCGCCCGCGACGCCTCCGAGACCACCGACGCCCGCAACTGCGGCCGCATCGCCACGCTGATCGGCCCGGCGAGCGCCCGCGCCATCGGCGACTCGCTCGGCGCCCTGCGCCAGCTGCACACGCTCGGCCTGAGCTCGCTGACGCTGGCCGGCACGTCGTGGGCGGGCGCGGACGGGATGACTCCGTTCGGCGAGGAAGTGGTGCGGGAGATGAACCGGCTCGGCGTCCTCGCCGACCTCTCCGGCGCCTCCCCGGCGACCGCGCGCCGCGTGCTCGCCGTCTCCAAGGCGCCGGTCCTCTGGACCCGCTCCGGGGCCCGCGCGCTGCGCGAGCACCCCGCCAACCTGGACGACGAGCTGCTCGCCGAGGTGGGCCGGACGAAGGGCCTGTGCCTGGTGCCGTTCGCGGCCGACCGCACGGGGCCGACGCTCGGTGACGTCGCGGACCACATGGAGCACGTGCGCCGCGTCGCGGGGCCCGAGTGCGTCGGGATCTCCGGGATGTACGACACCCGGTCCGCGCACCCCGGGGAGCTGGCCGACGCCTCCCGCTATCCGCGCCTCGTCGCCGAGCTGCTCGGCCGCGGCTGGCCCGAGGCCGACGTGGCGGCGCTCACCTGGGGCAACGTACAACGGGTGCTGCGCGGCGCGGACTTCACGGCGCGGGCGGCGCGGGAGCGGCGGGGGGCGTCGACGGCGACGATCGGGCGGCTCGACGGCTGAGCCCCCACCGGGCCCGAGCGGCTCCCCCGGGGCCCGGCCCCGTCAGGGGATCATGCAGAGGCAGAACGGGTGGCCCGCCGGGTCCGCGTACACGCGGAAGTCGCGCTTGCCGCCGCCGTCGTCGAGGTCGAGCGGACGGGCGCCGAGGGCGAGCACGCGCTCCTCGGCGGCGTCGACGTCCGCCCAGGTCGGGCCCGCGTCCAGGTCCAGGTGGAGCTGCTGGGCGTTGGCGTCGGCGCGGGGCCACTCGGGCGGGGTGAGGTCGGCGACGCGCTGGAAGGAGACCTTGACGCGGCCGGGGGCGACCAGGTCGATCCAGTGGCCGTCGCCGTCGTCGTCCTGGATCGTGCCGCCGATGATCTCGGCGTAGAACTCGGCGAGGGCGCGGGGGTCGGGACAGTCGAGGACGACGTTGTGCAGGCGGGCGACAGGGGCAGCCATGACTTCTCCTCGGTCGGTGGGGGTCCGTTACCGGCAGATGAAGTTCTCCGGTAACCACTCCGGTTACCCCATGATGGCCGCATGCCGGTAACGTCGCAACCATGAACGACAGAGCGCCCGCGCCCGGCGGCCTCGCGCTGCTCCAGGACCTGGTGAACACGCTGGACATCGGGGCGGGTACCGACGAGCTCGACACCGAAACGGGGCGGGCCCGGTTCGGCCTCGCCCCGGCGGACGTGGAAGCGGCGCGGGAACTGCGGGAGTCGCTGCGCGCGGCCTGCCTGGCCCATGCCGGGCACGCGCCGCATCAAGAGGTACGTCCCCTCGGTGAACTCCTCGCCGCCGCGCCCCTGTTGGTGCGGGTCGACACCGCCGACGGGTCGGCGTCGCTCGGGCCCGCGGATCCGGGTCCGCTGGTCTCGCGGGTGGCGGCGGCGGTCGCGGAGGGCCTGGGGGCGGGCACCTGGGCCCGCCTCAAGGCGTGCGAGGCCGCGACCTGCCTCTGGGCGTACTACGACCGCAGCCCCGGCGGGCGGGGCCGCTGGTGCGACATGGGGGTGTGCGGGGCACGCGCGAAGATGCGCGCGTACCGCGCGCGCCGGGCGCCGGACCGCAAGAGCTAGGCCGTCGGCCTGCCCATCGCCCGGAACGTCCAGCCGGCCGCGCGCCACCGCTCCGGGTCGAGGGCGTTGCGGCCGTCCAGGAGGACCCGTCGCCCTGCGGCCTCGCCCAGGACCTCGGGGTCCAGCTCGCGGAACTCGCGCCACTCCGTGAGGTGCAGCACGACGTCCGCGCCCCGGACCGCGTCCAGGGCGGTCTCCGCGTACCCGAGGGTCGGGAAGAGGCGGCGGGCGTTGTCCATGCCCTTGGGGTCGTACACGGTGACCTGGCCGCCCTGGAGGTGGATCTGGCCGGCCACGTTGAGGGCGGGCGAGTCCCGCACGTCGTCCGAGTCCGGCTTGAAGGCGGCGCCGAGCACCGCGACCCGCTTGCCGAGGAACGAGCCGCCGCCCACGGCCTCCCGCGCCAGCTCCACCATGTGCCCGCGGCGCCGCATGTTGATCGAGTCGACCTCGCGCAGGAAGGTCAGCGCCTGGTCGGCGCCCAGCTCACCGGCGCGGGCCATGAACGCGCGGATGTCCTTGGGCAGGCAGCCGCCGCCGAAGCCGATCCCGGCGCGCAGGAATTTCGCGCCGATCCGGTCGTCGTACCCGAGGGCCTCGGCGAGCTTCACCACGTCGCCGTCGGCGGCCTCGCACACCTCGGCCATGGCGTTGATGAAGGAGATCTTCGTGGCGAGGAAGGAGTTCGCGGAGGTCTTCACCAGCTCGGCGGTCGGGAAGTCCGTTACGACGAACGGGGACCCCTCGGCGACCGGCGTCGCGTACACCTCGCGCAGCAGCTTCTCCGCGCGCTCGCTGCGTACACCGATGACGATCCGGTCGGGGTGCAGGGTGTCCTTGACGGCGAAGCCCTCGCGCAGGAACTCCGGGTTCCAGGCCAGCTCGACCCCCTCGGGCAGGAGGCGCGCGAGCCGGTCGGCCGAGCCCACCGGGACCGTCGACTTGCCGACCACGAGCGCGCCCGAGGTCACGTGCGGCGCGAGGGAGGCGAAGGCGGAGTCGACGTAACTCATGTCGCAGGCGTACTCGCCGTGCTTCTGCGGGGTGTTCACGCACACGAAGTGCACATCGCCGAAGCCGCCTGCCTCGGCCCAGTCCATGGTGAAGCGGAGCCGCCCGCTGGAGCCCTCGATGCCCGCGACATGCTTGCGCAGCAGCTCCGCGAGGCCCGGCTCGTACATCGGGACCTCGCCGCGCTGGAGCATCTCGATCTTCTCGGGCACGACGTCGAGGCCGAGCACCTCGAAGCCGAGCTCGGCCATGGCCGCGGCGTGGGTGGCGCCGAGATAACCGGTGCCGATCACGGTGATCTTGAGGGCCATGCGGTGCTCCAGTGAATCGGGGTCTTCTGCGTGCGTCTGCCTCTGTGTACCCGCACGCGGCTGCCGCGCGAGCGCGTCGCCCGAGCATAGTCCCGGCGTAACAGGGGCTTTCACCGGGCACGACTTCCCCTGTCGTCAAGCTCACGTATCCCTGGCGTGGGCAGACCCCTAAAATTTGGGTTACTTAACGGTAATTAGCGTCCGCAGCATCCTTGGAGCGTGAGAGACCTTGGCCGGATCGGCTGACTTCGACCTGTACCGCCCGTCCGAGGAGCACGACATGCTCCGGGACGCGATCCGTTCGCTCGCCGAGGCGAAGATCGCGCCGTTCGCCGCCGCGGTGGACGAGGAGGCCCGCTTCCCGCAGGAGGCGCTCGACGCCCTGGTCTCCTCCGACCTGCACGCGGTCCACGTACCGGAGAGCTACGGCGGCACCGGCGCCGACGCGCTCGCCACCGTCATCGTGATCGAGGAGGTCGCGCGGGTCTGCGCGTCCTCGTCCCTGATCCCGGCCGTCAACAAGCTGGGCTCGCTCCCGGTGATCCTCTCCGGCTCCGAGGACCTGAAGAAGAAGTACATGACGCCGCTCGCCAAGGGCGACGCGATGTTCTCGTACTGCCTCTCCGAGCCGGACGCGGGTTCGGACGCGGCGGGCATGAAGACCCGCGCCGTGCGCGACGGCGACTTCTACGTCCTGAACGGCGTGAAGCGCTGGATCACCAACGCGGGCGTCTCCGAGTACTACACGGTGATGGCCGTCACCGACACCGAGAAGCGCTCCAAGGGCATCTCGGCCTTCGTCGTCGAGAAGTCCGACGAGGGCGTCTCCTTCGGTGCCCCGGAGAAGAAGCTCGGCATCAAGGGCTCGCCGACCCGCGAGGTCTACCTGGACAACGTCCGCATCCCCGCCGACCGCATGATCGGCGCGGAGGGCACCGGCTTCGCCACCGCCATGAAGACCCTGGACCACACCCGCATCACCATCGCGGCCCAGGCCCTCGGCATCGCGCAGGGCGCCCTCCAGGGCGCCCTCGACTACGCCAAGGGCTACGTCCAGGAGCGCAAGCAGTTCGGCAAGCCGATCGGCGACTTCCAGGGCGTGCAGTTCATGCTCGCCGACATGGCCATGAAGATCGAGGCCGCCCGCCAGCTGACGTACGCGGCCGCGGCCAAGTCGGAGCGCGGCGACAGCGACCTCACCTTCCAGGGCGCCGCCGCCAAGTGCTTCGCCTCGGACGTCGCCATGGAGGTCACCACGGACGCCGTCCAGCTCCTCGGCGGCTACGGCTACACCCGTGACTACCCCGTCGAGCGCATGATGCGCGACGCGAAGATCACGCAGATCTACGAGGGCACGAACCAGGTCCAGCGCATCGTGATGGCGCGGAACCTGCCGTAAGAGCCTGTCTTTGAACCCCGCGTCGACGCGAGAGGGCGGGCCACCCGTGGGGTGGCCCGCCCTCGTCGTCCGCGGCCGCGCTCGTCAGGCGAAGAACTCCACGAGCTCCTTCGTGACCCGCTCCGGCTGCTCCTCCGCGAGGTAGTGGCCGCTGTCCGGCACCGCGAGCACCCGGACGTCGGTGCCGTGGACCGACAGGCGGTCGCGCAGATAGGGGTAATTGGTCTCGCCGCCCAGGCCGAGGATCGGCGCCTCCACCCGCTCGTACGTCGCGAAGTCGGCGATGTCCTGGGTGAACGCCTGGTACCAGCCGTTGCCCGCGCGGACCGCGTCCGCGGTGGAGTAGGCGTGCGCGTAGACGGCGCGCGCGGCCTCGCCGATCGAGGCGGGGTCCTTGAGCTGGTAGTCGAAGAGCCAGTCGTGCAAGAGGTCGAAGCGGCCTGCGAGGAGCTGCTCCGGGAGTCCCTTGACCTGGTTGAAGGCGAACCACCAGAGGTAGATGCCGGGCCGGTCGTGCCAGTCGGCCCCGGCCTCGGGGAGCAGCGGGAGCTGCCACATCTGCTCGTCGGGGTGCGCGACGTCCAGCAGGGCGACTCTCCTCGTGGCCTCGGGGTGGTTGGCGGCGTACGCGTACGCGACCATGGCGCCGATGTCGTGCCCGGCGAGGTGGGCGCTGTCGTGGCCGAGGTGGCGGACGAGTTCGCGCACGTCACGCGCCATCGTCTTCTTGTCGTAGCCGCCCTCGGGCTTCGCCGAGCCGCCCATCCCCCGCAGGTCCACGGCGATCACGCGGTAGTGGCGGGCCAGCTCCGGCATGATCTTGTGGAACTGCCACCAGGTCTGCGGCCAGCCGCCGAGCAGGACCAGCGGCTCGCCGCTGCCGCCGGAGACGTAGTGCAGCCTGGTGCCGTTCACGTCGGCGTGCGCGCTGGTGAAGCCGCCTTCCAGGGAGCGGGCCAGCTCTTCGTCCGTCCACACGTGGGTCACTGCCTCGGTCATGCCGGTCTCCCGCATAGTTTTAGATCGATCAGTCCATTACTTGCCAGGACGGTAACCCATTTGGACCGACCGTTTCAATAGTGGCGACTCGGCGAGCGTACGAAGAAGGGGCGCGGCCCAACGGCCGCGCCCCTCAGTTCTCGTGACCCCGCGTCAGCGGACGTCGCCGTCCAGCTGGTCGAGGGTCGCGATCGACGGGCCGCGGCGCGCGCCGACATCGCGGGCCACGTCCTCCGCCGCGCCGAGCACCCGCACGGCGTTGCCCCACGTCAGCTTGGCGAGGTCCGCGCGCGACCAGCCGCGGCCGAGGAGCTCGGCGATCAGGTTCGGGTAGCCCGACACGTCGTCCAGACCGGACGGGGTGAACGCCGTGCCGTCGTAGTCGCCGCCGATGCCGATGTGGTCGACGCCGGCGACCTCGCGCATGTGGTCGAGGTGGTCGGCGACCGTCGAGACGGTCGCGATCGGACGCGGGCGCGTCTCCTCGAAGGCCGCGTGGACCTTCATCGCCTCGGGCGTGGTGTCCAGGTGGTGGAAGCCGTGCGCGCGCATGTTGTCGTCGGCGGCCAGCGTCCAGTCGACGGCCGCCTGGAGCACGAACTTCGGTACGAAGGTGGCCATCGCCACGCCGCCGTTCCCGGGCAGGCGCTCCAGGACGTCGTCCGGGATGTTGCGCGGGTGGTCGCACACCGCGCGGGCGGAGGAGTGCGAGAAGACCACCGGCGCGACCGACGTGTCCAGGGCCGCGCGCATCGTCGTCGCCGCCACGTGCGAGAGGTCCACGAGCATGCCCAGGCGGTTCATCTCCCGGACCACCTCGTGGCCGAACGGGGACAGGCCGCCGACGCCGGGCTCGTCCGTCGCCGAGTCGGCCCAGGCGATGTTGTCGTTGTGCGTGAGCGTCATGTAGCGGACGCCGAGCGCGTACAACGCCCGCAGCGTGGCGAGGGAGTTGTTGATCGAGTGGCCGCCCTCGGCGCCCATCAGGGACGCGATGCGGCCCTCGGCGCGCGCGGCCTCCATGTCGGCGGCGGTCAGCGCGGCGCGCAGATCGGCGGGGTAGCGAGCGATCAACTGCCGTACGCAGTCGATCTGTTCGAGCGTCGCGCTGACCGCGGTGTCGCCCGCCATGTCCGCGCGGACGTACACCGACCAGAACTGCGCGCCGACCCCGCCCGCGCGCAGCCGCGCGATGTCCGTGTGCAGATTGCCGGTCTGGTCGGCGGCGATGTCCAGGCGGTCGATGTCGTACCCGGCCTTCTCGCGCAGCGCCCACGGCAGGTCGTTGTGACCGTCCACTACGGGGAACTCGGCGAGCAGGGAGCGGGCTTCGGCGAGGGCGGCGGCCGCCTCGGGTGCCCCAGGGGACTCGGAAGGCTCACGCGGGTTCGTCATGCGGTCACTTTCCCGAGCCGAAGCCGAATCCGGAACCCGCGCCTTCGACCTTGGCGCGAAGGCGCTTGCCCTTCTCCGTGGCCTGGTCGTTGAGTTCCTGCTGGAACTCCCGCATCCGGGAGGCGAGTTCGTCGTCGTGCGCGGCCAGCACCCGCACCGCGAGCAGGCCCGCGTTGCGCGCGCCGCCCACCGACACCGTGGCGACGGGCACGCCCGCGGGCATCTGCACGATGGACAGGAGGCTGTCCATGCCGTCGAGGTACTTCAGGGGCACGGGGACGCCGATCACGGGCAGCGTGGTGACCGAGGCGAGCATGCCGGGCAGATGGGCTGCGCCGCCCGCGCCCGCGATGATCGCCTTCAGGCCGCGCTCGGCGGCCTGCTCGCCGTACGCGATCATCTCGCGCGGCATCCGGTGCGCGGAGACGACGTCGACCTCGTACGGCACCTCGAACTCGTCGAGGGCCTTGGCGGCGGCCTCCATCACGGGCCAGTCGGAGTCGGAGCCCATGACGATGCCAACAACAGGTGCGCTCATTCGGTGATCGTCCCTCTGAGGTAGCCGGCCGCGTGACGGGCGCGCTCCAGCACGTCGTCAAGGTCGTCGCCGTAGGTGTTGACGTGGCCGACCTTGCGGCCGGGCTTCACGTCCTTGCCGTACATGTGGATCTTCAACTGCGGGTCGCGCGCCATGCAGTGCAGGTACGCGGCGTACATGTCGGGGTAGTCGCCGCCCAGGACGTTCGCCATGACCGTCCACTTCGCGCGCGGGCGGGGGTCGCCGAGGGGCAGGTCCAGGACCGCGCGGACGTGGTTGGCGAACTGGGAGGTGATCGCCCCGTCCTGGCTCCAGTGGCCGGAATTGTGCGGTCGCATCGCCAGTTCGTTGACCAGGACGCGGCCGTCGGCGGTCTCGAACAGCTCGACGGCGAGGTGGCCGACGACGTCCAGCTCCTTGGCCACGCGCAGCGCCAGCTCCTGCGCGCGCCCCGCAAGATCCTCGGAGAGGCCGGGCGCGGGCGCGATCACCGTGTCGCAGACGCCGTCGACCTGACGGGACTCCACGACCGGATACGCCACGGCCTGCCCGTGCGGCGAGCGGACGACGTTCGCCGCCAGCTCCCGTACGAAACCGACCATCTCCTCGGCGAGCACGGGCACGCCCGCGCGGAACGGCTCGGCGGCCTGCTCCGCGGAGCGCACGACCCACACGCCCTTGCCGTCGTACCCGCCGCGCACGGTCTTCAGGACGACGGGGAAGCCGTCACTCTCCGCATCCCCGTTCGCCACCCCCTCGGCCGCGAAGGCGGCCACGTCGGCCGGGTCCTTCACGATCCGATGGCGCGGGCAGGGCACCCCGAGCTCGTCCAGCCTCGCGCGCATCACGCCCTTGTCCTGGGCGTGCACCAACGCGTCGGGCCCCGGACGCACGGGGATGCCGTCCGCCTCCAGGGCCCGTAGATGCTCGGTGGGTACATGTTCGTGATCGAAAGTGATCACATCGCAGCCCCGCGCGAAGTCACGCAGCGTATCCAGGTCGCGATAGTCGCCGATGACGACGTCGCTGACGACCTGCGCCGCGGAATCCTGCGGGGTGTCACTGAGGAGCTTGAACCTGATGCCGAGCGGGATGCCCGCCTCGTGTGTCATACGAGCGAGCTGCCCCCCGCCGACCATGCCGACTACCGGGAACGTCACACCCACAGGGTATCGGCCATCCGGGAGCGGCCCGATCCCGTGCACTGCCGTCACAGCGGCGCCACAGAGTGGCAGCGCCCACGAGCGCCGACGGAGGTCGCTGGTTAGCATGGCTGGGTTGACGCGACCGAAACGGCGGACCACCGAATACATCGAAGGCGGCGACAGCACACACCGCTCGACATCGATCCCGTCGGCGGGACCACTGACAGCGACGGGGGCTGGGGCGATCATGACGGAACGCGGCGCACTGAGGGTGCGGTTCGACCAACTCGCACGCGAAGTAGCCAAGTTCGGGGCCGTGGGGGCGGTCGGGACGCTGGTCAACTTCGCCGTGTTCAACCTCGTGCGGCACCTCACGGATCTGCAGGTGGTGCGCGCGAGCGTGATCGCCACCGTCGTCGCGATCGCCTTCAACTACGTGGGGTTCCGGTACTTCACCTACCGTGACCGCGACAAGAGCGGCCGCACCAAGGAGCTGACGCTCTTCCTGCTGTTCAGCGCGGTCGGCCTGGTCATCGAGAACGGCGTTCTGTACGTGGCGACGTACGGGTTCGACTGGGACAGCAGGCTGCAGTCCAACGTCTTCAAGTTCCTCGGCATGGGCATCGCGACCCTGTTCCGCTTCTGGTCGTACCGCACCTGGGTGTTCCGGGCCCTGCCCGCCCGCGAGGCCGTGGCACATGCGGAATCGTTCCTGGAGGAGCGGGGGCGCGGGGGCGCGGACGGGGACGGCGGCGGCAAGGAGCGGTCGGGGTCGGCGTCCGGGGGCCGGCGGGCGGGCTGAGGTTCGCTGCGGCTGGTTCGGGGGCGGGTGCGGGTTCGGGCTCGGGCTCGGGCTCGGGGTGAGGCTTCGGGCCCCTCAGCGGACCGTCGCGTCCGTTGTGTCTTCGTGGTCCCGGCCGTCCCGGTACGACGGCGTGCGTGACAGGAACAGCCCGAACACCGGCGGCTTGGCCTGGAGCATCTCCAGGCGGCCCCCGTCCGCTTCGGCCAGATCCCGGGCCACCGCCAGGCCGATCCCTGTCGAATTGCGGCCGCTGATGGCGCGCTCGAAGATCCGCGCGCCCAGGTCGGCGGGGACGCCCGGGCCGCTGTCGGTGACCTCGACGACGGCCTGGTTGCCGGTGACGCGGGTGCGCAGGGCGACGGTGCCGCCGCCGTGCATCAGGGAGTTCTCGATCAGCGCCGCCAGAACCTGGGCGACCGCGCCCGGGGTGCCGACCGCGTGCAGATGGCGCTTGCCGGAGCTGACGATGGCGCGGCCCGCGCTGCGGTAGGCGGGGCGCCACTCCTCCAGCTGCTGCTTGATCACCTCGTCCAGGTCGAAGGTGACGGCGGAGCCCGTGCTGGGGTCGCGGGAGTTGGTGAGCAGCCGCTCCACGACGTCCGTGAGCCGCTCGACCTGGGTGAGGGCGGCCGTCGCCTCCTCCTTCACCTCGTCCAGGTCGTCGGTGAGGGTGATCTCCTCCAGACGCATGGAGAGCGCCGTCAGCGGGGTGCGCAGCTGGTGGGACGCGTCGGCCGCGAGTCGGCGCTCCGCGGTGAGCATGCGGGCGATCCGCTCGGCGCTGCCGTCCAGGACGTCCGCGACGCGGTCGAGCTCCGGGACGCCGTAGCGGCGGTGGCGGGGGCGGGGGTCGCCGGAGCCGAGGCGCTCGGCGGTCTCCGCGAGGTCGGTGAGGGGGGAGGCCAGGCGGTTGGCCTGGCGTACGGCGAGCAGGACCGCGGCGACGATGGCGAGGAGGGCCACGCCGCCGATGATCAGGAGGGTGCGGCCGACTTCCTGGGTGACCGCGGTGCGGGGCTCCTCGACCGTGACGATCTCGCCCTCCTCGCCGTCCCGGGTGGCGCGGATCACGTCGCCCGTGGGGCGGGCGCCGACCTCGATGGGGGCGCGGCCGGGGATCTCGATGCGGGCGTAGCGGTCGGTGTCGACCTGCTTGCGCAGCACCTCGCCGCTGACGCGCTCGTCGCTGAGCAGGCGGCTGTCGACGATGCCCGCCAGGCGCAGCGCCTCGGAGTCGACGCGCTCCTGGGCGCTGTTGCTGATCGTGCGGGTCTCGACGATCACCAGGGAGACGCCGAAGACGGCGATCACTACGAGTACGACGGCGAGGGTCGAGTTGATGAGGCGACGACGCACAGGGCCCTCCGGCCGGGCGGGGTGACGGACGCCTCCAGTGTCCCCCGGCCGGGGCGGCAACCGTCCCCGCCGCTGCGCG
>NZ_AOPZ01000101.1 GCF_000414115.1 Streptomyces aurantiacus JA 4570 | reverse complement strand
CACCGCCGCGCCGAGCGCCCTGCACCCCCGCGCCGGTTCGGCCGCCGTACCGCTCGGCCTCCTCGTCGAGCGCGCCGCGGCCGCCGCCCGCGACGGCGAACCGGCGCTGCGCAAGGGCGCCCGGGTGCAGACGTGGAGCCTCGCCCTGGACTCCGGCCCCGACGCCGACCGGCCCGTCACGCTCCCCGAGGAGCGCGAGGTGCGCTGGCGGCCGGACGGCAGCCGCACCGAACGCGTCTCGTCCGACGGCAAGCTCCTGAGCACCCGCGTCTACCCGCCGAGCTGGTCCGACGTCCCGCCCCAGGCCCGCCCGCCGCACACCGCGGCCGCCCTGCGCGCCTACCTCACCGACGGCTTCGACGGCGGCGTGGCCCGGCGCGCCGACCCCCTCACCACCCAGGAGATCCTCGAGTTCCTGCCGTCGCTCCTGGAGACCTGGACCCTCGGCGCCCGCGAGAGCGCCGCCCTCGTCGAACTCCTCGCGGACACCGGCGGCCTGCGCCCCGCGGGCGCCGTCACCGACCGGCTCGGCCGCTCCGGGCAGGCGTACGTCCTCGACAGCCCCGGCGAGCACCTGCGGTACATGCTGATCCTCGACCCCGCGAACGGCGAGGCGCTCGGCCTGGAGCAGACCTTCACCAAGGACCAGCCGGACTTCGCGGTCGAGGCGGGGGACGTGATGGAGTACAACGCCTGGCGTCGCTGAGCGCTTCGCTGGATGTGCGGTGATGACCCCTGCGGGTCGGTGGGGGCTGGTCGCGCAGTTCCCCGCGCCCCTTACGGGGCGCGGATGGTGTCCGTCACCGCCTGGGCGATGCGCCGGATGCCCGGTGAACGCACCGGGCACGGGCGGGACTTGGCCGTTGTCGGGGCCAGGCAGAAGTGCAGGTAGTCCTTCGGGCGGTGCAGGGCGGTGCGGCCGTTCTCGCGCTCGGTGCAGTACGCGGGGTGCGCGCGCTCGTACGCCGTGCAGGGCAGCTTCTCCACCCAGGTGTAGCGGTCGGAGGACGGGCTGACGGACTTGCCCGCGTCCGACACCAAGTCGCCGGTGGCCGCCGCCTGTTGACGGTAGATGCCGTTGACCTGGCGCACGCGGTCCGGCGTGATCGGGTCCGGTCCCTGCGACACCCAGACCACCTTCGGCCGCTTGCCGCCCGCGTCCCGCGCCGCGTCCGTGATCTGGCCGGCCAGCCTGCGCGCGTCGGCCGCGTACCGCGAGAGGTAGGTGTCCCGTGCCTTGTCGTACGTGATGCCCTTCATGCAGGGCGTGTAGCCCCACGCGTTCCCCCAGAACTGCAGCACCACATAGTCGGGGCGCAGCTCGCGCACGAGGGTGGCCGCCTTGTCCTTGTCCGGTACGAGGGAGTCCTCGCCGGTGCCCTCCAGGTAGTCGCAGAGGGTGGTGCCGGAGTAGGGGGCGCTGGTGTAGCGGGCGCCGAGCTGGTCCCGCAGGAGGGTGCCCAGGACGTCCTGGTTCTCCATGGCGAGGGAGTCGCCCAGGTAGAGGACGGTGGGGCGGGGGCGCTTCCGCGCGGGGCCGTCGCGGTCCGAGGTGCCGCCGGGGGCGGCGCGGCTGTCCGGGGCCTTCGGCTTGTCCCGCGGGTCCGCCTCCGGGCGTTGGCGGGCGGTCTGGGAGGGGCTGTTCGCGGCGTCGCCGGGGGAGGGGGGCGGTGCCGCCTCGTTCCCCGAGCCGGGGTCGCCGCAACCGGCCAACAGGGCCGCGCCCAGCAGTAATCCGACGCCCCACGTCCTGCGCATCCTCAGCCCCTGTCCCACCCCACGAAGTTGGCTCACGTAGGCAAGCACAGTCCGGCCCTGGACGGTAGTCACGCAGGCCCACAGGCCGGGCCCCGTCCGCATTACCTCACGCGTAATCGACCCCCCGGCGCCCGCCCGGCAGTCTTGGAGTCACCGGGGCCCGGGCGGCGCACTCCGCCCGGTCTCCGGGGCAGCACCCCCGATGTCCACGACCACGCTGGAGGCGTACGCCATGCCCGCTCAGGACGTTCACCAGACCGCCGTCGCCCGCTACTTCGAGGCATGGAACACCGCCGACGCCGCCGAGCTGCCCAAGGCCGTGGCCGCCGCGTGGACCGAGGACGGCACGTACACCGACCCGCTGGCCGACGTCAGCGGCCACGAGGGCATCGCCGCGGTGATCACCGGGGCCCGGGAGCAGTTCCCCGGCTTCTCCTTCCGGCACACCGGCGAGGTCGACGGCCACCACGGCATCGCCCGCTTCACCTGGGAGCTGGTGTCCGACGCCGACGGCACGGCGCCCGTCGCGGGCTTCGACGTGATCGAGCTCGCGGAGGACGGCCGGATCCGTACGGTGCACGGGTTCCTGGACCGGCTGCCGGCGGCGTGAGGCGCGGGATCCCGCACGCGAGGGGGCCCCGGACCATGACGGTCCGGGGCCCCCTCGCTCATGTGGTGCTCATGCCTCGCGCGGCGAGACCTCGCCCATCACGCCCCACCCGTCCATGCCGGGGATGTCCGTGCTGACGATCTGCGGGGTGCTGGCGATGGCGTACGACATCGTGTCCATCGCGGCCTTGAAGTGCGCCGACTCCACGTGGGCCGCGCCCGCCTCGCCGTCGCGGAAGCCCTCGACGAGGACGAACTGGTGCGGGTTGTCCACGCTGCGGGACCACTCGAAGAACAGGTTGCCCGGCTCCTCGCGGGTGGCGCGCGTGAAGTCGCCGACGAGGTCCAGCCACTCGTCGCTGCGCTCGGGCCGGACGGTGAACTTTACGGTGATGAAGATCATGGGGGGTCGTTCCCTGGTCGCTGTGCAGTGCACCTATGAACGTACCCCTTCATCCCTATAGGGACTACTTGGGGCTACCTGGCCACGAACTGCGTCAGTATCGCCTGCACCTCGTAGATGTCCACGCCCTTGGTGAAGGTCTTCTCGATCGGCACGGGGTTGCTGGAGATCCATATCTTCAGCTCCGCGTCGAGGTCGAAGTGACCGGCGGTCTCGACGGAGAAGTGGGTGATGCTGCGGTACGGCACCGAGTGGTACTCGACCTTCTTGCCGGTCATGCCCTGCTTGTCGACGAAGATCATGCGGCGGTCGGTGAGCAGGATGGTGTCGCGGATCAGCCGGTAGGCGGCGTACACCTGCTCGCCGTGGCCCATGAGCCGCGCGTAGTCCTGCTGCGCCGACGCCGGGTCGACGGTGTGGGCGTTTCCGAACAGCGCCATGTCAGGCCCCCCTCGTGTGACGATGCGTCCACCAGCAACCGTACGTGACCACATTCGTGGACCACGAGGGCGAGCGCCCTGATCCCTACGCCCGCTGGCGGGCCCTGCGCGCCGGGCGCGGGCTCTCCGCCGGGGCGGCCAGATGCCCCTCGACCAGCCGGTTGAGGGCCCGCAGCAGCGCGGTGCGGTCGGTGGCCGACAGGGAGCCGAGCGCGGCTTCGTGCACGCCGTCGACGATCTCCTGGCTGCGCGCGGCGACCCGCGCCCCCTCCGCCGTCACGGCGATGATCCGCGCCCGCCGGTCCCGGCTGGAGGGCCGCCGCTCGGCGAGCCCGGCCTGCTCCAGGGCGTCGACCGTCACGACCATCGTCGTCTTGTCCATGTCCCCGATCTCGGCGAGCTGCGCCTGCGTGCGCTCCTCCTGAAGCGCGTGCACGAGCACGCAGTGCATGCGCGCCGTCAGGCCGATCTCGGCGAGGGCAGCCGCCATCTGCGTACGCAGGACGTGGCTCGTGTGGTCGAGCAGGAAGGACAGGTCCGGTTCCGTGCGGGTGGGTGCCATGGCGGTCATGTCGCCAGCGTAGCCGAGAAGACGGATGTGCGCCCGAGATAGATAGTCTGCAACAAAACTATCTGCTACGGTCCTGAACATCGGGCGGCCCGCAGCAGATCGAGGCCGCACCCCGACCCACGGGAGACCCGCATGTCCGCCCTCGCCCCCGCCTCCGAACGCCCACCGCTCACGGAAGCGCCCGCCCCCACGGCTCGCCGGAAGCGCCTGGCCCTGGGTGTCATCGCCACCGGAATGCTGATGATCATTCTCGACGGATCGATCGTGACCGTCGCGATGCCCGCCATCCAGGAGGACCTGAACTTCACGCCCGCGGGCCTGAGTTGGGTGGTGAACGCGTACCTGATCGCGTTCGCAGGACTGCTCCTGCTCGCGGGCCGCCTCGGCGACCTCATCGGCCGCAAGCGGATGTTCCTCGCGGGCATCGCGGTGTTCACGGCGGCCTCCGTGCTCGCGGGCTTCGCCGCAGAACCGGCGACCCTCATCGCCGCCCGCTTCCTCCAGGGCGTCGGCGGCGCGATGAGCTCGGCGGTCAGCCTCGGCATCCTCGTGACGCTGTTCACCGAGCCGCGGGAAAGGGCCAGGGCGATCGCCGTGTTCAGCTTCACCGGCGCGGCGGGCGCCTCGCTCGGGCAGGTGCTCGGCGGCGTCCTGACCGACGCCCTCAACTGGCACTGGATCTTCTTCATCAACCTGCCGATCGGCCTCGCCGCCCTGCTGCTCGCCGTGCCCGCGCTGCCCGCCGACCGGGGCCTCGGCATCCGGGCCGGGGCCGACGTCACCGGCGCGCTCCTGGTGACCGCGGGCCTGATGACCGGCATCTACAGCGTCGTCAAGGCCGAGGAGCACGGCTGGGCCTCCGGCCACACCCTCGGCCTGGGCGCCCTGGCCCTCGTCCTGCTCGCCGGGTTCGCCTTCCGCCAGACCAGGGCCCGCACCCCGCTGCTGCCCCCGCGCATGTTCCGCTCGCGCAGCGTGACCGGCGCGAACGCCGTCCAACTCCTCATGGTCGCCGCCCTGTTCTCCTTCCAGGTCCTGGTGGCCCTGTATCTGCAGAACGTGCGCGGCTACGGCGCCCTCGGCACCGGACTCGCCATGCTCCCCGCGGCCGTCGTCATCGGCGCGGTGTCCCTGGGCGTCTCGGCCCGCCTGAACGCCCGCTTCGGCGAGCGCAACGTCCTGCTCGCCGGGCTGCTGCTGCTCATGGCCATGCTCGGCCTGCTCGCCCGCCTCCCCGTGCACGCGAACTACGCCCTCGACCTGCTCCCGGTCATGCTCCTCGCCGCGGGCTTCGGCCTGGCCCTGCCCGCGCTCACCACGCTCGGCATGTCCGGCGCCCGCGCGGACGACGCGGGCCTCGCCTCGGGCCTGTTCAACACCACCCAGCAGATCGGCGGCGCCCTCGGCGTTGCCGTCCTGTCGACCCTCGCCGCGTCCCGCACGGAGAGCGGCCTGGCCGGTGGCGCGTCCCGCCCCGAGGCACTGACCTCCGGCTACCACCTGGCCTTCACCGTCGGAGCGGGCCTCCTGGTCGCGGCCTTCGCGGTGGCGCTGACGGTGCTGCGGCGCGGGACGGCCACCGGGAAGTAGCCGCCCCCTAGGGTGCGTTGTGAAGAGAACGCACGGATACGAAGCGAACAGCGATTCGGAACGCGCGAAGCGAACCGAGATCCGGAACGAACCGCAGCGAAGGAGACCCCCCGATGGCTCTCACCCCTGAAGAACGCGAACAGTTCCTGGCCGAGCCGCACATCGCGGCGCTCGCCGTGGACTCCGGGAAGGACGACCGGGCGCCGCTCACCGTGCCCATCTGGTACCAGTACGAGCCCGGCGGCGATGTCTGGATCATGACGGGGCGGGACTCGCGCAAGGGCCGTCTGATCGCCGCGGCGGGCCGCTTCTCGCTCATGGTCGAGCGCCTCGACCCGACGATCCGGTACGTCTCCGTCGAGGGCCCCGTCGTCGCCACGGAGCCCGCGACCCGCGAGCTGCTGCGGGAGATCTCCGCCCGCTACCTCCCGGCCGAGAAGGTCGACGGGTACGTCGACATGGCGTGGAAGGAGCACGGCGAGCAGGTGGTCATCCGGCTCCGCCCGGAGCGCTGGGTGTCGTCGGACCTCGGTTCGATCTGACGCGCCGCGGGCCCGGCCCGGCACCGCCGTCCCGACGGAACTCGCCCGGCCTGCGCCGCTCCTGCGCCAGGGCGACGGCGGCGACGAGGACGAAGGCCACCAGGTGCTCGCGCCCGGCGAGGTTCGGTTTCAGGAACGAGCCCACCACCGTCGGCACGACGGTCGCCAGGCACAGGACGGGCGCCCGCAGCCGCACCGACAGATACGTGAAGAGCCCGAGCACGGCCGCGGACGCCCCGGTGTCCACGTCGTGCGCGTACTCGGCCGGCACCCCCGCGAAGTGGCCGGGCCCGATGGCCACCATGACCCGCGCGGAGAGGGTGCCGGCCAGCGTCGCGGCGTACCCGACGAGGACCGTCCGCTTCCAGCCGAGCAGCAGCTGGGCGAGGCCGAGCGACAGGATCAGCCGCGGCAGCCCGCCCCATGGCGGCTGATCCCGCGTCGGCACGAGCACGGAGACGGGCGTGCGCAGCAGCGACACCCACAGCGGCTGATCCGCGCGGACCTCGCTGACCAGCCGTACGTACCGGTCGGTGGCCGCGATCTCCTGGAGCCCGTGCAGGCCGATCATGGCGACGCTCGCCGCCACCGCGAGCGCCACCCCGGCCAGGCGCCGCGCCCGCAGCTCCCGCCAGGAGGCGAGCGCGACCGCCTGCCACTCCGCGCGCAGCACGCGCCGTACGCCGAGCATCGGCCGATCGTCCTCTTATGTCCCCAGTGTGGCTGTCTGTCGGGGCAAGGTTAGATCACGGACGCGCCTACTTCGCGGCGAAGCCGTACACCATGGTCGGCTTCTTGCCCTGGGAGCCGGAGTAGGCGACCAGGTCGTTGCTGAGGTACAGCTTTCCGTTGGTGTAGAGCAGCTCGGAGCGCAGCGGGAGCAGACCGGCACTGGCGCCGGCGTCGAGCAGGACGGTCTGCTTCTTCGTCCTGCCGTCGAAGGACACCACCTGCGTGTACGGGGCGCTCCTGTAGACGAGGAGGTTCCCGCCGTCCATGCGGATGGGGAAGACCGGGTAGTTGTCGCCGCCCTCGATCCGCTCGCCGGTGGGCTTCCCGGTGGCCAGGGAGAACGACACGATGTCGTTCGTCGACAGGAACTTCTTGTCGTCGCGCCGCGCCGTCGCCACGTACAGCTTGTCGTTGCCGGCCGTGATGCCCCGGCAGTCCTGGATGATCGACTGGGTGCCGCACTGGTGCATGTACCGGCCGTCGGTGAGCGCGATCTTCGTACGCAGCTTGCCGCGCTCGTCGAGGGAGAAGACGTCCGTCGCGCCGGACGCGGAGACCTCGCCGGAGTCCAGGGCGAGCACCACCGGCCGGTTGGAGACGACGCTCGGGGTGTTGACGCCCTCGGGCAGCTTGTAGCTCCACTTCGGCTTGCCGGTGGCCGGGTCGAGCACCTCCACCTGGTACCGCTCCGTGCCGATCTCTCCGCACCCGCGGATCGCCACCAGCCGGTCGGCGTCGCCGCTGTAGCCGATGTCCCGGCACCGCTCGCCCGGCTTCGGCTTCCACAGGAGCTTGCCGGTGCGCAGGTCGAAGGCCGCGCCGCCGTACAGGCCGCCGACGGCGACCGTGTCGCCGCTGATCGTGGCCTGGTTGAACGCGATCTTCTCCTTCTGGTAGCCGACGGCGACCGACTTGGTCCACAGCTTCTTGCCGTTGTCGACGTCGAAGGCCATGACCTGGGTGCAGGGCATGCGGGCGCCGTTCTCGTCCTGCCGGGTGGCCTGGACGACCACCACGGCGATGTTGCCCTTGCCCATGTTGGTGGAGCCCGCGCAGGACATGCCGCGCTTCGGCAGCTTCCACACGTCCTTGCCCGTGCCGGCGTCCAGGCCGGTGATGTGGTCGACGGACGCCTTGGCGTAGATCTTGTCGGTGAGCCAGGAGCCCTTGATCTGCCAGGTGCTGTAGCTGCCGCCCTTGGGGACGTCGGGCTGCGGGGCGGAGCCCTTGAAGTATGCCTTCGGGTCGGCGGGCACCTTCTCCTTCGGCTTCTCGTACGCGGGTCCGGCGCCGTCGTCGCGCGGCTTGGCCGCGGTCTTGTCCTTGCCGCCGTCGTCGTCACCCCGGCTCGCGGCGTACCAGACACCGCCGCCGACGATCACGGCGATGGCGAGGACGGCGGAGGTGATGATCGCGAGGCGGCCCCGGGGGCTTCCGGTCCCGCCGGGGGGCGGGGTGGCGGGCCCCGGGGCCGGGTGGTGGGGCGTGGGCGGCCCGAAGCCGTCGGCCGGCGGGGGGACGGGCGGGCCGAACCCGGCCGGGTGGGCGG
>NZ_AOPZ01000100.1 GCF_000414115.1 Streptomyces aurantiacus JA 4570 | reverse complement strand
GGAGCGACCAGGGCGCGCCGTCGGGGCAGCCGGTCAAGAAGGCCGTCGGCGTCATCAGCGTCCAGAACGACCCGAACGCCCAGCAGCGGCCGTACGCCTTCGTCCAGGGTTACGACTCGAAGCTGTACGTGAACTGGTGGGACGGCGGCAAGTGGAACTGGAGCGCCCAGGGCGCACCCAGCGGCCGGCTCATCCTCGACTCCGTCGGCGCGGTCACGATGAAGGACGACCCGAACGCCTTCACGCGCCCCTACGTCTTCGTCATCGGCGACGACTCGAAGCTGTACGTCAACTGGTGGGACGGCAAGGCATGGCACTGGGCCGCCCAGAACACGCCGCCCGCCCGCGTCATCGAACGCCCCGGCGAGGCGCTCACCATGCAGGACAACCCGAACGCGAAGCAACGACCGTACGCGTTCGTCATCACCGATGACTCCGACCTGTGGGTCAACTGGTGGTCACTGGCCTGAGCCGGCGCAGCCGCTGTCGGGCCCATGGGGTCCGACAGCGGCTGCGACCACGAGGCCGTGCAGGGGCCACTCGCGTGCGTGGGCCCCGCTTGGATGTACCGAGGTGACGATCACTCCGCCGATCTCGGGCTCTTGCGCTGGTTGGCGTTGAAGCGCGCCTTCTTCTGACGATTCCCGCACGTGTTCATGTCGCACCATTTGCGGGTGCGACTCTGGCTGGTGTCGAAGAAGGCGGCCTGGCAGGTCGGTGATGCGCACAAGGCCAGTTTTCCGTCTCGTTCGCCCGCGATGACGCTGATCGCGTCGGCGGCGATCACGCCGAGGGCATCTTCCACGCGGGAAGCCGAGCTGAGCCGCCATCGCCGCTCGCCCTCGGGCGTCAGGATCGCCGCGGCCCGCCCCTGGGTGCTGCGGTCATTGATGACTTGGACGGCGGCCGCAGGGAGAGCGTCCTGGATCGCGGCCGCTGTCGCGGCGGCGTGAATCGACTCCCTCAGTTCCCGGGCGAGGGCGAGCTGGGCGGTGGTGCAGGAGTCCACAGCGAGGCCGTTCACCGCCAGCCAGTCGGCGAGTCGGTGCGGCGTGGGGATGCGCTCCACGGCGTCGCCATGACGCTCCGACAGCGTCCCCGTGAAGCTGGTCGCCAGCACGTTACCGAGGCGGAAGTCAGGAAACCCAGCAGGCATGGAACCACCTTAGCAGGTTCCATGTTGACGCGAGGGCATGGTAGAACCGCCTTAGCCGGTTCGCGATTGGCCGTGGCTGGTTCCGGTTCCGCGATGGCCAGGAGGTCTCATGCCCCGTCCGACCAGCGACGTGCAAGCATTTGAAGCCCACGCAGCTGACGCCGACCTCGACGATCTGCGCGCGCGACTGGCCGCGGCGCGGCTGCCGGAGGCCGAGACGGTCTCTCGCGCGGCGCCCGGCCCTCGCCGATGGGAGCAGGGCGTTCCGCTCGCCGACCTCGTAGATGTCGTGAACTACCGCTACCAGGCTTTGGTTACAGCGAAAAGCCGGCCACCACCGGGTGGGGAACCGAAAAGATCGCGGCCGCATGGGTGGAGCTGATGGGAAGGCTCGGCTACAGCAAGTTCGTGGCCCATGGCGGCGATTGGGGAGGCAATATCACGACTGTTCTGGGCGGCAGGTTCCCGGCGCACGTTCTCGGCATCCACACATTGTTCGCGGAGGCGCCGCCCGGGTTGTCGACGGACGGCCTGACGGCGGTCGAGCGCAAGTGGACCGAGGAGACCCGCCATTTCTGGCGCCACCGCGCGGCGTACGCGAAGCAGCAGGCGACCCGGCCGCAGACCATCGGCTACTCGCTCGTCGACTCACCGGTCGGGCTTCTTGCCTGGATCCTCGACAAGTTCGCCGAGTGGTCGGACACCGAAGACAGCCCGTTCGAGAGGATTTCGCGGGACAGCGTTCTCGACGACGTCACCCTGTACTGGCTGACGCGGACCGGCGCGTCGGCGGCCCGCATTTACTACGAGAGCCACAACTCGCTCGATCCCGAACTTCGGGTCGATGTCCCGTCGGCCATCACTATGTACCCCCGCGACATCGAGAAGTCGCCGCGCCCGTGGGCGCAGGAGCGGTACCGACAGATCGTCCGATGGGCGTCCCCCGAAGTCGGGGGACATTTCCCGTCGCTGGAGGTTCCCGAGTACTTCGTCAAAGATCTGCAAGAGGGCCTCGCGGCGGTGCTGGCCGCCCATCGGTGAACGCGGCTCCACTGAACCCGTGCGTACGAGGGCCGCGGGGCCGCGTCGTGAGCGCCCTTTGTCCTGCTCCGAGAAAAAGTCGTGTTCCGTGTCGCGCAAGGGCTTCCCGCTTCGATGAAAGCTGACTAGCGTCCCGCCCCAACTCACCCGCCTCATGCCGGGAGCAGCAATGAGCGCACGGACGTACCGAAGATTCCGAAGACTCCGCACCCGCCTGAGCTACTTAGTGGTCGGCTCCTTCCTCGCCGGAGCCGCCTGGACGGCCCCGGCCGCCGCCGAGGACGACCCCGGCCCCGGCCCCTTCGTCGAACTCCCGCCCCAGGAGCCCGGCGTGACCCAGCGCGTCTACGACATGCAGCAACCGCTGCAGAAGCTGTGCGAGCTCAAGGCCGGCCAGACGCCGAACGTCGACGAGCTGAAGCCCACCGTCGACTGGAAGGAGGCAGGGGACTTCGGCGGCCTCGCCGACAACTTCGTCTCGCACACCATCGCCAACCTCAAGGTCCCGCAGGACGGCACCTACACCTTCCGCCTCACCAGTGACGACGGCTCCCGGTTGCTGATCGACAACAAGCGGGTCATCGACCACGACGGCCTGCACGGGCCGACGCCCAAGGACGGCACGGTCGAGCTGACGGCCGGCTATCACGCCCTGCTGATCGAACACTTCGAGGCAGGCGGGGAGCAGCAGGTCACGCTCGCCTGGCAGCCCCCGGGCGCGAGCGACTTCGCCGTCGTGCCGAACTCGGCCCTGAGCACCGACGCGGGCGTCGTGCGCGTCACGGCGCCGGGCCGCAAGGAGTGCGCCAACTCCACGGAGACCCCGGGCGACGGGCTGCCGCTGAACGGCGTCCACCCCGACTACCGGCTCACCGACCTCAGGCCGAAGGGCTTCGAGCCGCAGGTCTCCGCGATGGACTGGCTGCCCGACGGCCGCCTCGCCGTGGCCACTTGGGGCGGCACCGACAACTCCAAGGGCGAGGTCTACCTCCTGGACCACGTCACCGGCAGCACGGGACCGGACAAGGTGACCACGAAGAAGGTCGCCGAGGGGCTCAAGGAGCCGATGGGCCTCAAGTACGTCGACGGTTCGCTCTACGTCTCCCAGAAACACGAGCTGACCCGGCTCAAGGACGACGACGGGGACGACGTCACCGACGCGTACGAGACCGTCGCCACCTGGCCGTTCGGCAAGAACTTCCACGAGTTCGCGTTCGGCCTGCTCTACCGGGACGGCTTCTTCTATCTGAACCTGTCCGTCGCCATCAACTACGGCGGTGCCACCACCGATCCGCAGCCCGCGAAGAACCGCGGCACCACCATCAAGGTCAACCGCGAGACCGGTGAGGTCTCCTATGTCGCGGGCGGCCTGCGCACCCCCAACGGCATCGGCTGGGGGCCCGAGGGCGAGCTGTTCGCCACCGACAACCAGGGCGGCTGGCTGCCGTCGTCGAAGCTCCTGCACGTCAAGCAGGGCCGCTTCTTCAACCATCACACCAACCCCGACGGGCCGTACGACGACAAGCCCGTCACCCAGCCCGTGCTGTGGCTGCCGCAGAACGAGATCGGCAACTCCCCGAGTACCCCGATCCTGCTCAAGGAGGGCACCTTCGCCGGACAGATGCTCATCGGCGACGTGACCTACGGCGGCGTCCAGCGGGCGGCCCTGGAGAAGGTCGGCGGCGAGTACCAGGGCGCCGTCTTCCGCTTCACGCAGGGACTCGAGGCCGGAGTCAACCGGATCAGTACGGGTCCCGACGGCGCCCTGTACGCCGGTGGCCTGGGCGCGGGCGGCAACTGGGGCCAGCCGGGCAAGCTGAAGCACGGCCTCCAGAAGCTGACGCCGCAGGGCAACGACGCCTTCGACATCAAGGCCATGCGTGCCACACGGACCGGCTTCGAGCTGGAGTACACCAAGCCGGTCTCCCAGGCGACGGCCGACAAGCTCGCCGCCCGCTACCAGGTCGCGCAGTGGCGGTACGTCCCGACCGCCGCCTACGGCGGCCCCAAGGTGGACGAGGAGACCCTGCCGGTGCGCGCGGCGACGCTCTCCTCCGACCGCAAGAAGGTCACCCTGGACATCCCGGGCCTGAAGCCCGACCGGGTCGTCCACGTACGCTCGCCCCGCCCCTTCACCGCCGAGGGCGGCAAGCAGCTGTGGAGCACCGAGGCGTGGTACACGCTGAACCGCATCCCGGGCGTGCAGCCCGCCCCCCGGACGGTCCACGAGGCGGAGGAGGCCCGGCTCGGCGGCGGCGCCACCACCAACGACAACCACTCGGCGTACTCCGGCCGCGGCTTCGTCGACGGCTACGGCACCAAGGGCGCCACCACCACCTTCGACGTCGAGGCCAAGAAGGCGGGCACCTATGACGTCGGCCTCCGCTACGCCAACGGCCCGCACCCGGCCGCCGGGACCAAGACGCTGAGCGTCCACGTCAACGGCCAGAAGGTGCGGCAGGCAAAGCTGTTGAGCACCGGCACCTGGGACAAGTGGTCCACGCACACCGAGCGGCTGAAGCTGCGGGCCGGCGCCAACACCATCACGTACAGCCATGACGACGGCGACACCGGCCATGTGAACCTCGACCTGCTCGCCGTCCACCCGCAGGGCAGCACGGTCACCCTCTTCGACGGCGCCGACCGCTCACGGTGGCAGCACACCGACGGACGCACCCCGCAGTGGCCGCTGGTCGGTGACCGCGCGATGGAGGTCTGCTGCGGCGACCTCCGTACCAAGCAGGCGTTCCAGGACTTCAAGCTGCACGTCGAGTTCTGGCTGCCGAAGCTGCCGCCGGACGTGACCGGCCAGGACCGCGCGAACAGCGGCGTGTATCTGCAGGAGCGGTACGAGATCCAGATCCTGGACTCGTACGGCGACGACTCGCCCGCCGACAACGAGGCCGGGGCGATCTACAAGAAGAAGGCCCCCGACGTCAACGCGGCCAAGCCGCCCGGGACCTGGCAGACGTACGACATCTCCTTCCGCGCGGCCCGCTTCGACGACAGCGGGAAGAAGACGCAGGACGCCCGCGTCACGCTGGTGTGGAACGGCGTCAAGGTCCACGACGACGTGGCGATCGACGGGCCGACGGGAGCGGGGGACCCCGAGGGCCCGACGGCCGGCGCGATCCGGTTCCAGGACCACGCCAACGCGGTCCGGTACCGGAACGTCTCGATACGGCCGCTGTAGGACCCGGCGGGACGCGCCCGCGGCGGGCGCGTCCCGTTCTCCGTCGTTCGACGAAGGCGTAAGGTCCGACGGCATGCAGCCCTCACGTCCTTCGACGTCATGACCGGCCGCCGCAGCGCCGGACTGCTGCTCTTCCGCAACCCGGGCCCGGCGGTCGAAGTGCTCATCGGCCACATGGGCGGCCCGTTCTGGGCCCGCCGGGACGACGCGGCCTGGTCGATTCCCAAAGGCGAGTACGGCGACGACGAGCAGCCGCAGGCCGCCGCGGAGCGCGAGTTCGAAGAGGAGCTCGGCCGCCCCGCCCCCGCGGGGCCCCGGCTGCCGTTGGGCGAAGTGCGGCAGGCGGGCGGCAAGACGGTCACCGTCTGGGCCGTCGAGGCCGACCTCGACCCGGAGACCGTGGTGCCCGGCACCTTCCGCATGGAGTGGCCGCGCGGCTCGGGCCACGTCCAGGAGTTCCCCGAGCTCGACCGCGTGGCCTGGCTCCCGCTGGACCGGGCCCGCGACAAGCTCGTGGCGGGCCAGCGGGTGTTCCTGGACAGGCTGGCGGCGCTCCTGACTGCCTGAACCCTCGAAGGGCCGACCTGGGGATTCAAGGTTCTCTCAAGGTTTCCGGCAGACCTCCCGGCCACCTTGGGGGGCCGGCCCCAACGGGGATGGGCGCGCATATCGGAACGGGGAGACCATGCACAGACGCTTACGCAGCACCCTCCTTGGCTTACTCGCCCTTGTCACTGCCGCAACCGGGCTCGTCGCAGCGGCCCCGGCCCCGGAGCCCGGGAGCGGCGGAGGCGTGAAGCGAGTCGCCATCACGCCCATACGGGCCCAGGCGCCGGGTTCAGCAGCGGACGACGGGCCCATCGAGAGAGACGACGACAACCCGTGGAAGCTGCAGGAGTGCCGCGGCGCTGCTGACCCGGGCAAGGGTGAACTTGCCGGGTACACCATCTACACCAGCCGGTACTCGCTGTGCACCGTCATCCGTACGCGTTACGAGCTCAAGGTGGGCGGTGCCCTGGCGGCCTACTCGAACTTCCGGGTCACGATCCTGCAGGACTCGCACCGCAGGGATCGCCGGACCTCGATCCACCTTCTGCTGGATGACTGGGACGACGTCCTGGTCAGCGGCAACCACCAGCACCTGCGCGACCTGGAGCGCTCCCGCCTCAGCGTCACCCTTGAGTGCAACGGCTCGCAGGGGGCAAGCTGTGCCGGCCGTCCGGCCCGGGAACGGCGCTCGCTCCTGGCCTGGAAGGGGGGCAACGGGCTGGACGACGCCTTCGCCCGGTTCGACATGAGCCGTAGCCGGCCGACTGATCCGGTGAGGGACGCAAGAGCCAAGAACTTCCTGCGTGGCGACGGAGTCTCCTTCCACGCCATCACGGCGACGCTCGACGGCGCACTCGGAGAGGTCGAGCAGTCCGAACAGCTCCGCTGCGACAGGGCGTTCTACATGGCGGGCAGCGGCGGCTGCGTATGGGACAAAACCCGCTTGAACTGGTACGTCGACTACAAGGACTACCCGGAGTACGCCAAGCACGTGTGGGACGCCACCCACCACCCGACCACTACAAAGCCGTTCGGCAGCTACCCGGGAGTGCAGATACCAGGGGCTCTGGACACCAGGCCGAACCCCAAACCGCTGACGCGCCTGCACCAGAGCGCCGACGGCAATGCCTCGCTCACCTACCGTCAGGAAAACGAGCGCATCCGCACCAACGCCTGCCGGAGACTGAGTCCCAAGCCGGGTGAGGAGTGCGACGAGTATCCACTCGGCACGACCTACGAGGGTGCGAACTACACGGTGCTGCACCCGAGCGACACATGGAAGTACTCGGTCCGGTTCATCGACGGGGACGACAACTGGAACGCGGGCCTCGACTGGCGTTCCTGGCTCGCCAGGCGGCGCGTTCTCGCCAAGGGAGACGATCTCTGGGTCGTGCCGTTCAACATCCCCGCGTCCGAGCAGCGGGCAGGAGGCGCGGTGAGCGGGAGATCGAAGCCGGGCAGCGCCTTCCTGACCGACGCGGAGCGAGCCGGGAGAGCGCTCGCGCCCAGCGAACTGTGCACCCACCCGGTCATGGGCGGCCGGTACTCCTGCGAGTACGGCGAGGAGTGGTACACCTACTCCAACGGCATGAAGCAGATGTGGGTCATCGGGGCTGACCGACAGGTATGGACCCGCTGGTCACGCCCGAACGGGACCTTCGTCGGCTGGCGGCCCTTCGGCGGTGTCGCCACCTCCGCCGTCGAGGTCGTCTGGGACGACTCCAAGGGCATGGGCGCCGTCATACGGGTACGCGGAACCGACGGGAAACCGCACTACCGCGAACGGAACGCACGCACCGGCCGGTGGAACGACTGGCACCTTCGCTGACAGGTCGTCGTGCAGTCCCATGGGCTGAATCGGGCACCCGGGAAGTCCCGGGTGCCCGAACTACTGCGGTGCTTCGTCCTACTGCGGTGCTTCGTCGCCCCCGGCCACAATGTCCTCGATGGTGATCGGCAGCTTGCGCAGGCGCCGTCCGATGGCGTGGTGGATGGCGTTGGCGATCGCCGGGGCCACCCCGGCCTGGCCCACCTCGCCGACGCCCTTCACGCCCAGCGGGTTGACGACGGTGTCCTGCACCTCGATGAAGTCGACGTCCACGTCGGGTGCGTCGGCGTTGACCGGCACCAGGTACTCGCCGAGGCTCGCGTTCGCCCAGCGGCCGGTGCGCGGTTCCATGTGGGTCGCCTCCAGCAGCGCCTGGCTCAGCCCCCAGATCATGCCGCCCATGAGCTGGCTGCGGGCGGTCTTGGCGTTGAGGACGCGACCGGGCGCGAACGCCCCGGCCAGGCGGCGCACGCGGACCAGACCGAGCACCGGATCGACGGCCACCTCCGCGAACTGCGCGCCGAAGGTCATCGACGCGAACGGCGCGTCCTGCGGCGGCGGGCCCCAGGACCCGGTGGCCTCCATGTCCGGCAGGAAGTTGCGCTGGAGCAGCTCGGCGTAGTCCTCACCGGTGCCGGGCGCGTCGCGCAGCACCATCCGGCCGTCGCGCACGTCGACGTCGGCGGGGTCGGCGCCGTGCAGCGGGGACCCCTCGTCCCCGACGGCCCTGGCGACGAGCTGCTCACGCAGCGCGCTCGCGGCGGCGTGCACCGTCGCGCTGACCATGCCCGCGCCGGAGGACCCGACGGCGGCCGCCACGTTCGGCAGGTCGGTGTCCCCGCCCTCGAACCGGCACCGCTCCACCGGCAGCCCCAGCGCCTCGGCGGCGACCTGCGTCATCACGGTGAGGACGCCGGTGCCGATGTCGGTGACGGCGGCCTGGACGACGGCGGTGCCATCGGCGTACAGCCGGGCGCGGGCCCGCTGCGGATTGTTCGGCCCGTACACCGGATACGCGCTCGCGGCCATGCCGAGACCGATCAGCCAGTCGCCGTCGCGGGCCGGCGGCGCCGCCCGGCGCTCCCAGCCGATGCGCTCCGCGCCCCGCTCCAGGCACTCGCGCAGCCCGTTGCTGCTCCACGGGCGCCCGGACGCCGGATCGTTCTCGGTGTAGTTGCGCAGGCGCAGCTCCAGCGGGTCGAGGTCGACGCGTTCGGCGAGCTCGTCCATGGCGGTCTCCAGCGCGAACAGGCCGGTCGCCTCGCCCGGACAGCGCATGAACGTCGGCGTCGTCGTGTTGGCGCGGATCAGCCGGTACACGCCCTCGTAGTTCGGGCACGCGTACAGCTGCCCCGCCACGCCGAGCGACGGCTCGGCCCAGTGGTCGAACGGCGAGGTCGGGGACAGCTTGTGGTGGCGCAGCGCCACAAGGCGGCCCTCCTTGTCGGCACCGAGCGTGAGCCGCTGCTCCTGCTCCTCACGGTGCCCGCAGCCGACGAACATCTGCTCCCGGGTCAGGGCCAGCCGCACCGGGCGCCCGACCTTGCGGGCGGCGAGCGCGGCCAGCGCCGGATGGTGCCAGACCATCGCCTTGCCGCCGAAGCTGCCGCCCGTGAAGTGACCGATCACCCGGATGCGGGTGTGCGGTACGCCGAGCAGCGCGGCCACCGTGTGCTGCGTCGCGGTGACGCCCTGCGTGGTGTCGTGCAGCGTGAGCCGGTCGCCCTCCCAGTAGGCGGTCGCGGCCGACGTCTCGATCGGGTTGTGGTGGTTGGCGGCGAACGTGAAGGTGCGGTCCACCGTGACGTCGGCCGCGCCCAGCGCCGCCTCCACGTCGCCGCGTTCGGTACGCCCCGGAACGAACCCCGCGAAGATCGCCTCGGGTTCGTACGCCTGGTCACGGCCCTGGTCGATGACGGTGACGGACGGCTCCTCGGCGTACGAGATCCGCACGAGCCGCGAGGCGTGCAGGGCGCGCTCGTACGTGTCGGCGACGACCAGCGCCACATGCTGCCCGGCGTAGTGGATCTCGTCGCCCTGCATCGGGAAGAACGTCTCGCCGGGGGCGACGGAACCGGCCAGGGACGGCAGCAGCGGGGGCTGCGCCGCGATCTTCCCGAGGTTCTCGTGGGTGAGCACGGCGAGGACGCCCTCCGCCCGCTCGGCCTCCGCGGCGTCGATGGACGTGATCCGGCCGCGGGCGACGCGGGCGCCGACCAGCACGGCGTGCGTGAGGCCGGGCAGCGGCACCTCGGCGGCGTACCGGGCGGTGCCGGTGACCTTGGCGTGGCCTTCGACCCGGTCCAGGGGACGCCCGATGGGGCCGTCCACGGGTGTGGGAGCGGTGGTGGTCATGACTGGCTCCCGTCTCGGGTGAGCGTCTCCAGGGCCCGGACCAGGGTGCGGCGCGCCAGCTCGGGCTTGAAGGCGTTCATGGGGGTGGTGCGGGCCTCGGCGAGCTCCGCGCGTGCGGCGAGGTCGAAGCTCGCGGTGGTGGCCGGGCCCCCGACCAGCGCGTCCTCCGCGCGGCGGGCCCGCCAGGGCCGCGTGCCGACCCCGCCGAGGGCGATCCGCACGCCGCTGACCTTGCCGTCACGCACCTCGAGCGCCGCGGCGACCGACACCAGCGCGAACTCGTACGACTCGCGGTCGCGGACCTTGAGGTACAGCGAGCGCCGGGCCAGGGGCGGCGTGGGCACGTCGATGGCTGTGATCAACTCGCCGTGGGTGAGGGGGTGTTCGCGGTCCGGGGTGTCACCCGGCGGCAGGAAGAACTCGTCGATGGCGTACGCGCGCTCGCTGTCCGCGGTGCGGGTGCGGATGACGGCGTCCAGGGCGACCAGCGGCACCGCGACGTCCGAGGGGTGCGTGGCGATGCAGTGCTCGCTGGTGCCCAGCACGGCGTGGGTGCGGCTGACCCCGCCGAGCGCGGCGCAGCCCGCGCCGGGCTCCCGCTTGTTGCACGGGGACTCGCCGTCGCGGTAGTAGCCGCAGCGGACCTTCTGCATCATGTTGCCGCCCATCGACGCCATGTGGCGCAACTGGGCGGAGGCGCCGAGCACGAGGGCCCGCGCCACCATGGGGAGGCGCTCCTGGACGGCGGGCGCAGCGGCGACCTCGCTCATCCGCGTCAGCGCGCCGATCCTCAGCCCGCCGTCGGGCAGCTCCTCGACCCCGGACAGGGGCAGCCGGTTGATGTCCACGAGACGGTTCGGCGCCAGGACGTGCTGGCGCAGCAGGTCGACCTCGGTCGTGCCGCCGGCCAGGAAGTGACTGTCGGGGTCGGCGGTGACGAGCCCCACCGCCCGGTCGATCCCGTCGGCACCCTCGGTGCGTACGTAAGAGATGGGTCGCATGTCGGGCCGCTCCTCAGACGCGGTCGCGGGCCGCGCGGATGGCCGCCCTGATGTGGGGATAGGCGGCGCAACGGCAGATGTTGCCGCTCATCCACTCCTTGATCTCGCCGTCGTCGCCCGCGTGCCCCTCGCGGACGCAGCCCACGGCCGACATGATCTGGCCGGGTGTGCAGTAGCCGCACTGGAAGGCGTCCTGGCGGATGAACTCCTCCTGCATCGGATGGAGCCGCCCGTCGCCGGTGCCGTCGGGCGTGGCCAGCCCCTCCACGGTGGTGACCTCGGCGTCCTCGCAGGTGATGGCCAGCGTCAGACAGGCGAGGACCCGGCGGCCGTCCACCCAGACCGTGCAGGCCCCGCACGTTCCCTGGTCGCAGCCGCGTTTGGCGCCCGTGAGCTGGAGCTCGTCGCGCAGCGCCCCCAGCAGGCTGACCCGGGGCTCGATCTCCACGTGCCGCTGGACGCCGTTGACGTCGAGCCGGACCCCGACCGGCTCCGGACCGCGCTCGTCCGCCTCCGGTCCGGTGCCCGTGGCCCTGCCCGTGTCCGGTGTGCGCACTGTCATGCCGGTGCCTCCTTCGGCCCGTGTGCGAGGTGCTCCTTGATACGCCGCGAAGAGGACGTGCCAAGAGCGAGCCTCACACAAGGAGCGGAAGGGGGCAATCAGTGCATAAGGTGTTTAACGGTTCCTGGGTGGCCGTGGCCAGATGAGGTCATGCCGCTGAATCGGCGCGCGGGGCTTTCGCGGGCAGTTCCACCGTGACGCGGAGCCCGCCGGCAGAGCGCGGGGTGAGCGTGAGGGTGCCGTCGTGTGCCCGGGTGATGGTCTTGACGATGGCCAGGCCGAGGCCGACGCCGGCGTGATCGGTGTGTACGCGCTCGGTGCCGCGCTGGAACGGTTCGGTGAGTGTCGAGGCCACCTCGGGGGTGACCTGCTCGCCGGTGTTTTCGACGGTGAGCCGCACCGTCTTGGGGCGGACGGTGGTATGGACCCACACGGTGCCCTGTTCAGGCAGGTTGTGGACGATCGCGTTGTGCACGAGGTTCGTGCTGAGCTGCAGCAGGAGCGCGGGCGATCCGACCGTGGGGGCGATGTCGCCGCTTGTCTCGATGGTGACGCCGTGCTTTTCCGCCAAGGGCAGGAGTGTTTCGGTGGCTTCTTCCGCGACGAGGGACAGGTCGACGTGTTCCCGGGTGAAGGACCGCTGGTCGGCGCGGCTGAGCAGGAGCAGTGCCTCGGTGAGGTCGATGGCTCGGGTGTTGACGGTGTGGAGGCGGTCGATGAGTTCGCCGGTGTCGTGGTGCGGATCGGCGCGGGCGACGTCGATGAGTGTCTTCGAGATCGCCAGTGGCGTGCGCAGCTCGTGGGAGGCGTTGGCTGCGAATCTCCGCTGTTCGGCGACGTGTGCTTCGAGCCGCGCGAGCATCGTGTCGAAGGCGTCGGCGAGTTCGCGGAACTCGTCCTTGCGGCCCGGCAACCGGATCCGGTGGGACAGCGATCCGGCCGTGGCCGTGCGGGTGGCGTGTGTGATGCGGTCCAGGGGAGCGAGCATGCGCCCGGCGAGGATCCATCCGCCCAGGAGGCCGAACAGCAGGAGGAACACCATTACTGCGGCTGCAGTCGGGGCGAAAGCGCGCAGGAAGAGGGTGGCCGGGTTTACCTGCACCGCCCCCGATTCGTTGGTTTGCCACCACCCTGATCGCAGCAGGAACACTCCCACGGCGACGAGCAGCAAGACACCCGCGAGCATGAGGAATCCGGCGTAGCTGAGAGTGAGTTTGAGGCGGACGCTCAAGCCGGGCTTCCTATCCACTGTCACCACCCTCATGCCCGGTGCCGGGTGCTGTGTCGATGCGGTAGCCGACGCCGGGCACGGTGGCGATGAGCCACGGTTCGCCGAGCCGTTTGCGCAGAGCCGAGACGGTGATGCGCACGGCGTTGGTGAACGGGTTGGTGTTCTCGTCCCACGCGCGTTCCAGGAGTTCCTCGGCGCTGACGACACCGCCTTCGGCGGCGACGAGGACTTCGAGCACGGCGAACTGCTTCCTGGTCAGCGCGACGTAGCGGCCGTCGCGGTGGACCTCTCTGCGGAACGGGTCCAGGCGCAGACCCGCGATCTCCCGCACGGGGGGCCTGTGGTGGGCACGTCTGCGGTCGAGTGCTCTGAGCCTGAGCGCGAGTTCTTGGAGTTCGAAGGGTTTGGTGAGGTAGTCGTCGGCGCCGAGTTCGAATCCGGATGCCTTGTCGTCGAGACGGTCGGCCGCGGTGAGCATGAGGATCGGCATGCCGCTGTTGGAGGCGACGATGCGTTCGGCGATCTCGTCACCGGACGGGCCGGGGATGTCTCGGTCGAGGACGGCGATGTCGTACGTGTTGACGCTCAGCAGTTCCAGAGCCGTGCCGCCGTCACCTGCGATGTCGGCCGCGATGGCCTCCAGGCGTAGGCCATCGCGGATGGCTTCTGCCATATAGGGCTCGTCCTCGACGATCAGCACACGCATGCCGTCAAGGCTATGAGCCGCCGCATATCGTCGGCATATGGAAAACCGCATACGTGCCGGCAACACCGCGCTGCCTTGACTGGCCGTATGACTCGAACCCCGCCATCAGCACGAACAACGACCCGCCGGATTCACTGGCTCCTTGCCATCGGCCTGATAGCCGTCATCGCCGCGATCACCGCAGCCTTCGGCCACCAGTCGCAGAATTCCTCGAACTCGTCGAACTCGTCGAAATCTTCGAGCTCTTCGGACTCTTCGGGCTCGTCGGCCGGTGCCGTTCCCGACGGCGTGACCGTCTTCGACGACGAGATCCCGGCTGTGGTCCATCTCGATCCGGATCTCCTCAAGGCCCTCCGCCGGGCTGCGACGGACGCGGCGGACGACGGAGTCGAGTTCTACGTCAACAGCGGCTGGCGTTCGCCCGAGTACCAAAATCAGCTTCTTCGCGAGGCCGTCTCCAGGTACGGGTCTGAAGACCAGGCCGCCCGATGGGTGGCCACCGTGGAGACGTCGCCTCACGTGGCGGGGGACGCGGTCGACATCGGGCGCTCCGAGGCGACGGCGTGGCTGTCCGGACATGGGGCCGAGTACGGGCTGTGCCAGATCTACCGCAACGAACCCTGGCACTACGAACTGCGCACCCATGCGACCGATGGCGGTTGCCCGCGCATGTACGCCGACCCGACCCAGGACCCGAGGATGCAGCAGTGACCGGCGGCGAGCGAGGACAGACGATGCCGCAGGCGGACGTGGCGAATGCGGCGGATGTGGTGGACGACCGCGCGGGCGCCCTTCCTGCGGCCACGGCGGCCACGGCGGCCACGGCAGCCACGGCGGAGACCGGGCAGGGCGACGCCGATCACCCGGACACCGGCCCAGGCACCCGGCCGGGCCCCTGGAAGCGCGGCCTGGTGCTCGCGGCGCTGGCGCTGCTGCTGGGCCTGATCATGCTGCTGCACGCGAGGATCCCGAACCGCATCGGGAACCTCGGCAGCCTCGTGGAGACCACCCTGCCGTGGTTCGGCCTGTTCGTCCCCGTGCTGCTGGCCGGGGCGCTGTGGCGCCGCTCCGCCTCCGCGGTGGCCGCGCTGTTGCTGCCGGTCCTGGTGTGGCTGAACCTCTTCGGCGGGCTGCTCACCGACAAGTCGCACCCGGACAGCGATCTCACCGTGGTCAGCCACAACGTCGGCGCCGACAACGCCGACCCGGTTGGCACCGCCCGCGACCTGGCCGCCTCCGGTGCAGACGTGCTGGCCCTGGAGGAGATCACCGCGCAGGCGAAGCCGCTGTACGAGAAGGAACTGGCGAAGGCGTACCGGCACCACACGGTGCAGGGCACGGTCGGGCTGTGGAGCAAGCTGCCGCTGTCGGACACCCAGGCGGTCGACATCAAGATGGACTACGGGCCGCTGGCGGACACCAAGCCGGTCGACTTCAAGAGGGCCGACACCCGGGCACTGCGCACCACAGTGGCCACGGACCAGGGCCCGCTCGCGGTGTACGTGGCCCACCTGGGGTCCGCGCGGGTGACCCCCAGGGCGGGTTTCTGGACGGGCTCGCGGGACAGAGGCGCGCAGGCGCTCGGCAAGGCGATCGCCGCCGAGCGGAATGAGCGGGTGGTGCTGCTCGGCGACCTGAACGGCACGATGGACGACCGCGCGTTCGCCGGTATCACCTCGCGGCTGCGCTCGGCCCAGGACGCGGCCGGGAACGGTTTCGGCTTCAGCTGGCCGGCGAAGTTCCCGGTGGTGCGGATCGACCAGATCCTGGTCCGCGGCGTGAAGCCGGTGAGCGCGTGGTCGCTGCCGGCCACGGGCAGTGATCACCTGCCGGTGGCCGCCGGGATCAACTGGTGAGCCCCAGACCGCTTGCGGGACGTAAGCTCAATCGGTCCGTCGCTCCACAGCTCCACAGCTCCATCGGTCCGTCGAGCACCGGAGGTTCTTCATGGGCAAGCGCCGTACCCACCGCCTCGGCCCGGCAGCCGTGGTCGTGCTGGTCGTCGCCGCGTTGCTGGGCGCGGGCATGGCTCCCGCGCCCTCCACGGCGGCGGCCGGGGCCCGCGAAGGGGGCCGTGGCGGCCCAACGGCCCGTGGTGGCAACGGTGTTACGTCCCCCGCCCCTGCCGTCGACGGCATCCCCCGCCTCACCGACGACCGGGGCCGCACCCTCACCCTCCGCGGCTGGAACGTCGAGGACAAGACGCACCACGGCGCCGAAGCGCTCAGCGCCATCACCGAGCGGCACTTCGCCGACCTGCGCGCCCACGGCTTCAATTTCGCCCGGCTGTTGGTCTTCTGGGACGACCTGGAGCCCAAGCGCGGCCAGTACAGCGAGTCGTACCTGCGCAAGATCCGGCGGATCCTCGACTGGGCTCACCGGCACCGCGTCCACGTCGTCATCGACGCCCATCAGGACGTGTTCGGGCCGGCGTTCGGGCATCGCGGGATCCCGGCGTGGGCGACGCGGACCGACGGCCTGCCGTTCACGCCGCACCCCGACGACTGGTTCTCCGAGTACTTCGAGCCCGCCGTCCAGCGTGCCTTCACCCACCTCTACGAGGACGCGGACCTGCGGCGCGCGCAGGCCCGCGCATGGCAACTGCTCGCGGACCGCTTCGGCCGCCATCCGGCCGTGTTCGGCTACGACTTGATCAACGAGCCGATGGGGGAGCTGCGTGCGGGCGAGGACCTGGCGTCCGCCGCGCGCCGCATCGAGGCGACGCAGCTCACCCCGATGTACAACCGTCTCGCGGACGCGATCCGCACCCGGGACCGCTCGAACTGGCTGTTCGTCGAGCCGACCCCGATCGTCGGCGAGGGCGTGCCCACCGGCCTCGGCCGCGTACGCGACCAACGAGTCGTCTACGCCCCGCACTTCTACAACACCGCGATGGAGGCGGGCGCCGACTACGACCCGGCCGACGGCTGGATCACGGCGTACGAGAACGCCGTCACCGCCTACCCGCGCGAGCAGCGGATCCCGGTCGTGGTGGGGGAGTGGGGCCCGCTGAACAGCGGCCTGCCGAACATGCGCCGCTTCCACGACGACGCGCTCGCCTCCTTCACCCGCTACTCATCGGGCTGGGCGGCGTACGTCTGGTGCTACGGCGGCGGCTACTGCGCGCTCGACCGCGACGGCCGCTTCCGTACGAACAAGGAACGCACCGCCACTCCGTACGCCCCCGCGGTCGCGGGAACCGTACGCGCCGACACCCACGACGCGGCCGGCGGAACGTACCGCCTCGCCTACCGCTCGACGCGCCGCTCCGGCACCACCGTGCTGTCCCTCCCGCCGAGCACCACCGGCTGGCGGATCGACGTGTCGGGCCGCACGGCGCGCGCCGGCGCCCGGAGCGTGCCGCCCGGGCGGGCGCGTGAGGTGGGGGTGTGGGCGGCCGGCGGAGCCGAGGTGGAGGTGAGCGTGCGGCCCGGCGCCGCCGCCGGTCCCGGCTGAGCCGTCGCCGTCACCGGCGCCGGTGGTCGCGCCGGATGCCGAACGGACCGGGAAGATCCATCGACGACGTACGCCGCCCGGTGGAGCTGATGGTGTGCCGCGGCCCGTGCTTCCCGCCCAGCGTGATGGACCACGAGCGGCGGCTGATGTTGAGCCGGACCCCCGGCAGGATCCGGTACGACTTGCGGAACGTGATCGACATCGTGGACTCCTCGCATTCGGCTGACCGCCCGGGCCTGTTCTGCGTCGTGCTCCCGTTCGGACGCGTACCCCGTCCGGACCAGACTCGCGCATGACCGCACGGCCGGAGGCGCTCTCCACCGCACCCGCTACAAGGCCGTGACAATGCCCGCCCGGCCACCGGCCGCGCCCCCTAGCCGCCGAGCCGTTCGAGCAGCGCGGGCAGTGCCGTCCCGATCGGTTCGCGGACGAGTTCGGCGGCCAGGTCGTCGTACGGAGTCGGCTCGGCGTTGACGATGGTCAGCCGGGCGCCGTGGTCGGCGGCCAGGCCCGCGAGGCCGGCCGCGGGCTGGACCTGGAGGCTGGTGCCCACCGCGATGAACACGTCGCAAGCCTTGGCGATGGCCATCGCCTCGCCCAGCACCTCCGGGTCGAGCCGCTCACCGAACATCACCGTCGCCGACTTCAGAATGCCGCCGCAGTCCCGGCACGGCGGATCCGTCTCGCCCGCCTCGACACGGGCCAGCGCGTCCGTCATGGGACCCCGCGCGTCGCACACGGTGCACACCACCGTGCGGGCGGTGCCGTGCAGTTCGAGGACCTTGCGGTCCGGCATCCCGGCCAGCTGGTGCAGACCGTCGACGTTCTGCGTGATCACCCGCACCGGCACCCCGGAGGCTTCCAGCGCGGCCACCGCGTGGTGCGCCGCGTTGGGCCGCGCCTGGAGCGTCCGGTTCTCGCGCCGCATCCGCCACGACCGGCGCCGGATCTCCGGATCGCTCATGTAGTACTCGTACGTCACGAGTTTCTCGGCCTCGGGGTCGCGCCGCCACAGCCCTTGGGGCCCGCGGTAGTCCGGGATCCCGGAGTCCGTGGAAATACCGGCTCCGCTGAGGAGGGCGACGAGAGGCTTGCTCATGCCGTCGAGGGTAGGGCGGCAGCCCGGCCCGGGCGAAGGAATATGGGTGGCCGGCTGCCGTCACGCCCACTTCTGGTGCCGCGTGGAGGCGCACGACAAGGCCCGCAGACCCGGACGGCTGTGGTCGGCCAGGCAGCTGCCCGTGGCCTCGTTCCGGAGTTTCACCGCTTCGTCGCCTCCCTTGACGAACACCCACCTCTGGGAGGCGGCCCCGCCGCACGGCACCGTACGCAGCCCGTCCCCGCCGTGGTCGAGGCACTTCCCCGTGGCGTGATTGCGGAGCTGACGGGAGCCGTCGGCCGACCGGTTGACGGTCCACCACTGGTAGGGCATCCCGTTGCACGCGTAGCTACGCAGCCCCTTGTCGAGGCTGTCGTCCAGACAGTTGCCCGTGGCCCGGCTGACGAAGATCCGCGTCGCCTCGGGCGGCTTCGACGCGCCGGCCGAGGCTTCCTCGGCCCGCACGCTCCGCTCCGCGGCCGGGGCCCGCCCGGAGGAACCGGCGGTGGGCGCCGGACCGCCGGGACCGGCAGGGCCAGGGGGCGCGGACTGCAGCGCCAGCACGGCGACGATGACACCGGCGAGCAGCCCGGCCAGGGCGCCCGCCGTCGCGTACCACCAGCGGCCGGTGAGGCGGGCCCGCACGCGGGTGATCCGGCCGGAGGCGGAGGACGCCACCGACACCGCCGAAGCCGAAGCCGACAGCGAAGCCGAAGCCGACGGCGAAGACGAGGCGGACGGCGACGACGACGCAGATGACGCGGACACGGCGGGCCCGGCCGGGGATTCGGGTGGTGGCTCGGGCCGGCTGCGGTCGGCCGCCTCCCACAGCGCCCGGAACTCGGCGGGGTGTTCCGGCCCTCCGTGGGCCCGGGGCTGTTCTTGTCCTGGGTGGTCGGTCATCGAGAACGGCTCCCTGGATGGCCCGGCGGCGGCGTCCCGGCCGCTGCTCCATGTCCCGGGACGGGCACGCCCCAGCAGGCCAGGAATGTATTTATCCCGAGATACCGGAAGCAAGCGGGTTGCGGTGGTGCGGGGCCGCCGACCCCCGCAAACTCCGGTCACCGGCCCGGCGAATCACCTCTGCGGGTGACCGGCCCCGCCGCTCACGACCGGCCTGCCTCCCACGAAGTCCAGCTTGGCGACGTACATCGGCCGTTGCGTGTAGTCGGCGTTCCAGCCGTGGAAGACGATGCGGTCACGGCCGTCGGGGCCCCGCACCACGTCCTGGCCGCCGGGCCCACGGACCGCGCCCGAGAAGCCGGCGGTCGTCATCAGCGGGCCGGGCGCCTTCACGTACGGGCCGGTCAGCTTGTCCGCCATCGCGTAAGCGGTGCGGTAGTCGTCGCCGCGGTAGAAGTGCGCCGAGTAGAACAGCACATGGCGGCCGCCGCGCTTCACGAGGGTGGGCGCCTCCACGAGCGGGCCCTCCCAGTCCTGGTCCCGCTGGACCAGCGGGGTCGGCTCCCCGGTGACGCGGGTGCCGTCCCACGAGGTGGGCTGCAGGTACAGCCAGGTGTCGTGGCCGCAGCAGTTGCCGTCGTTCTTCCACAGCACGTACCGCTGTCCGCCCTCGGTGTGACTGGACGCGTCGATCGCCCCGCCCTGCGCCGCCGGACAGATCAACGGCCCGTCGCCGACCGGCCGGAACGGCCCGGCCGGCGAGTCGGACAGGGCGACGCCGACGCACTGCTTGTCGCTCGCGCGGTCGCGGGCGGTGTAGTGCATCGTGAAGCCGTCGCCGTTGTCGTACACCTCCGGAGCCCACACCAGATCGCGCTTGGGCAGCGCCCACGCGCCGAGCACCGGCAGGACGTCGCTGCTGTCGGTGGTCCAGTGGGTCAGATCGGTGGACGTGGCGTGCTGGATGTTCTGCGTGTCGCTGTGGGTGGCGTACGCGTGGTAGGTGCGGCCCACCTTGACGATGTCGGGGTCGGGGAAGTTCTGGTCGAGCACGGGGGTGATGGGCGGTGCGGGTGCCCCGGCCGGGGGCGGGGCTGCGGCGGGTGCCGGGGCCTGACCGAGGGTCAGGGGCAGGGCGAGGGCGGCGCACAGGGCCAGGGCCTGCCGGAGCGGATGCGTACGGTGACGCGCACGGTGCTGAAGACGCATCGTGTTCCCTTCTCGTCGCGCGCGAGCGCGGGGGGCGTGGGACCGCCGGGGCGGGGCCGCCCCGGCGTCACCCGACCAACGCGCGGAACGGCCTGCCGATACGGGAGGCCACCCCGACGCGCGAGGTCACCGCGTGAGGGCGCCCCGCGCCGCCGCGACGGCCTGCTCGGCGTACCCCCGTCCGAACAGCACGGTGTGCACCAGCAACGGGAAGAGCTGGTGCACGCCGACGCGTTCCCGCCAGCCGTCGGCGAGCGGGGCCGTCTGCTGGTAGCCGTCCAGTACGTCGTCGAGGTGCGGGCAGCCGAACAGGTGCAGCATGGCCAGGTCGGTCTCCCGGTGGCCTCCGTGCGCGGCCGGGTCGATGAGCCAGGCGTGCCCGTCGGCGCCCCACAGCACATTGCCGTGCCACAGATCGCCGTGCAGCCGGGCGGGCGGCTCGGCGGGCCCCGCGATCTCGGGCAGCCGTTCACAGGCGCGCTCGATCACGACGGCTTCGGCGGAGCGCACCGTTCCGTCGTCGACGGCGTGCCGCAGGTAGGGGAGCACGCGGTGCTCGGCGTACCACCGGGGCCAGTCGTCGCCGGGGACGTTGCGCAGGGAGGCGAGCCCGATGTACGCGTCCTCGGTGCCGCCGGGCGGCGGGGCGCCGAACGCGGGGGCGCCGCAGGCGTGCAGGCCGGCCAGCTCGCGGCCGAACCGCGCGGCCGCCCGGCCACTCGGCCGCCCCGGCGGAACGCGGTCGGTCACCAGCCAGCGCTGGTCGTGTCCCCGCACGGCCGGGACGCGCACGGTGCCGGAGTCGGCCAGCCAGCGCAGCCCGGCCTCCTCGGCCCGCACCGCCCCCGGCGCGTCGGAGCGTTTGACCACGACGGACGGCCCGTCGGCGAGGGCGACTTCGGTGAGTGCGGCGGACAGCGGCCGCTCCGAGGCCGCCGCGTGTCCGGTGAGGCGGGCGGCCGCGGCCCCCGGGCCCTCGGCCGGTCCGGGCTCTGTGTGGGCGGTCACCTCGTCGGATCCCCTTCCGTGTCGGCACGTCGGCACGTCGGCCTCGACGGGTCCTGGGACGTGACCGACCGTCAGGCAGGCGCCCCGGCCTCGGGGGAGGGCGGTGTCACTGGCCGGACGCCCACCGTTCGTGAGCCGACGGCTCGCGCCCCAGCAGGGCCATCGACCTGGTCTGCGCCGTCGAGCGGGGCACGCCCATCGCCTTTGCCAGGCTCCCATAGGAGCCGCCGAGTTCACGGTAGCGGCGGACAGCGGCGTCCCTGACTCCCTCCAGGGCTGGGATGAGCCGCTGGTCCAGGGCGCGGACGAGCGCGTGCAGACGGTTCAGGTCCTCCTCGTGCACGCGGTCGCGGCCGTCCTGCTCCAGGGTCCGCAGCAGGAGCAGGGCCCACTCCAGCGTGCGGGTGAACTCCCCGACCTGGTCGGCGCCGCCCGGCAGTTCGCGGTCCTCGTGGGGGATGGCCACGAGGACGTCGGGGGCGTGCGGGCCGTCCTCGAACGGCTGCCGCTGCTCGGCGTGCACAACCACATCACTCATGGCACCTCCCCCTCGGATTGCGTAACAGGAGCGTTTCACACGCTGCTGGCACCCCGGGAGAGTGTCAGATGTACCTGACACCCCGGCGGGCCTTTACGCATCCTTAACGCTCCCTCGAATCCCGGCGGCCGGGCGGGCCGCCCGCGTGTCTCACGTGTTCAGTGAACGCATCTGCTCCATGCCGGAAACCATGCACTCCAGGCCGTCGTGGAACCGCTGGCCCGTGCTGCTGGAGGCGCTGCGTTTGACGTAGTCGGCGAGGGACGCCGGATGATCCTGCGTGGCCGAGCCGAGGTAGGGCCCGAGACGGTTCGCCCACTCCTCCTCGCTCTCGGCGCTCTGCCGGGCCATGGCCTGCCAGGACGCCTCGGACAGGGCCGCGCCGACGGTGTAGTAGTAGATCGCCGAGAGCGCGGAGTCCAACTGGGCGGGGGAGAAGCGGGCCTGCTCCAGGATCTGGATGATGGCGCTGGTGTGCGCGAGGGCCCGGGGCCCCACCGGGGGATGGCCGCCCATCAGCTCGATCATCCACGAGTGCCGCAGCAGCACCTCGAACAGGTCGGTCGCGCCCGTCTTGATGTCGGCGCGCCAGTCCCCCGAACCGGACGGGCTCGGCGGGTCGGGGAAGACGGCGTCGATGGCCAGTTCCAGCAGATCGTCCTTGGTCGGCACATGCCAGTAGAGCGACATCGGCGCCGAACTCAGTGAGTCGGCGAGCTGCCGCATGCGCAGGTTGCGCACGCCTCCCTCGTCGAGGAGCCGCACCGCCGCCTGCACGATCTGCTCACGACTGAGCGGCTGCTTCGCCGGCCGCTGCTTCATCTCGCGCAACCAGATCGAGCCGGGTGGGCCGTTCGGTGTGGTGTCTCGTCCAGAAGTTTCAGTCACATCTCTATGCTAACGCACACTCGTACGTCGTACGGTAGATGGTATGCCGTACGAGAACATTGACGGAATCCCGAAGGAGGCCAGTCATGGAAGGCGTGCTGCACGACAGGCAAGGCGGGGGGAACGGAGGAGGCGGCCGGGTCCCCGCGGCGGGGAACCGATGGGCGGTGCTCGCGGTCCTCTCGCTGAGCCTTCTGGTCGTCGCCCTTGATCTGACGGTGCTGAACGTGGCCCTGCCCACGCTCAGCACCGAACTCGAGCCGTCGTCGGTGCAGTTGCTGTGGATCGTCGACGTCTACTCGCTCGTCGTGGCCGGGCTGCTCATCAGTTGCGGCACGCTCGGCGACCGCCTGGGCCGCAAGCGATTCCTGTGCCTGGGCTTCCTCGTCTTCGGCGCCGCCTCGGCCACCGCGGCCTGGGCGAACGGGCCCGCGATGCTGATCGCGGCCCGCGCGCTGCTCGGCATCGGCGCCGCGATCATCATGCCGTCGACGCTGTCGATCATCCGTAACGTCTTCACGGACCGCAAGGAACGCACGGTGGCGCTCGCCGTGTGGGCCACCATGTCCGCGGCCGGTGCCGCGGTCGGCCCCGTGGTGGGCGGTGTCATGATCGAGCACTTCTGGTGGGGCTCGGTCTTCCTGATCAATGTGCCGATCATGGTCTTCGCGCTGATCGCCGCGCTGGCCCTGGTGCCGGAGTCCCGGCATCCCAACCCGCCGCGCTGGGACACCGTCGGCGCGGCGCTGTCCGTCACCGGCCTGATCTCCCTCGTGTACGCCATCCAGCACGGCGGCGCGGAGGGGCTCGAGGCCCAGACGATCATCACGGGTGTCCTGGGGATCGTGCTGCTCACCGCCCTGGTGCTGCGGGTGCTGCGGGTGCCCGCCCCGCTCTTCGACCCGGCGCTGTTCCGCAACCGCGCGTTCTCCGTGGCGGTCGTGACCGTGGTCCTCGCCATGTTCGGCATGGGCGGGCTGATGCTGCTGCTCACTCAGCACTGGCAGTTCATCGGCGGCGCCTCGCCGATGGAGTCGGGTCTGCGGCTGCTGCCGCTGCTCCTGGCCACCATGATCGGTGCTCCGGCCATGTCCGTGATCGTCCCGAAGTACGGGACGCGGTACGCGATGATGATCGGGATGGGTCTGATCGGAGGGGCGTTCTTCGTCCTGATGAACGTCGAGCCCGACACCGAGTACTGGGTCTTCGCGATCGCACTCGCGGGCATCGGCGCGGGAGCGGGCTGCGCCATGACGGCCGCGTCGGACGCCATCATGTCGACGGCCGAGGCGGACACCGCGGGCGGCGCCGCGGGCATCGAGGAGACCTCCTACGAACTCGGCAACGGACTGAGCGTGGCGATCATGGGCAGCGTGGCGTCCGCGCTGTTCCGCAGGGAGATGGACACCTCCGTGCCCGGAGTGGACGCCAAGTCCATGGACGCGGCACGGGAGGGCCTCCCCGACGCCGTCGGGGTCGCCGCGGCGCTGCCGGGCTCCGCCGGGGCGGAGTTGAAGCGGCGGGCCGACGCGGCGTTCGCGGACGCGTTCGGGTTCACGTCGCTGTGCACCGGCATCATTCTCGTCCTGGTCGCGATCGCCGTGTTCTTGTTCATCCCGCGTTCGGCGGGGCGGGTCACCGCGGGGGCCGAGGACGGCGGTGGCGGACCCGAAGGGGGCGTGGACCTGGTCAAGCAGGCGCCGGGGGAGGACGCCGAGAACCGGGCCGAGCCCGTGGACCGGCCCTGACCGGGCGTCCCCGGTGACGGAACAGCCGGGGCCCGTGACGGGTCCCGGCTGTCCGGCGCTTGTGCTCACGGCCGTGCGCGCGGGTCTCTCCATGGGCCGGCGCACGGCCGCGTCAGGACGCGCGCTTGCGGCGCTCGACCAGTTCCAGAATCTTGTCGAGCCGCTCCAGCTCCACCACCTCGTCGTCCGTGATCTCCACACCGAGCCCCTTCTCCAGGGCGAGGGCGAACTCGACCGAGGCCAGGGAGTCCAGGCCCAGATCCTCCAGCGTGGATTCCGGGGCGATCTGATCCTCGGAGACGTCGAAGTCGTTGGTGAGCAGGGACTTTACCGTTTCGTACACCGTTTCCTCCCGGGAGCGCAGTGTCGGTGGGCCGGCGCGGGGGCCCGCGCCGCGGGAACCTCACCCGCGATAGGTGTGCACCGCGAGGGCCGTCACGTCCGGCCAGGTCAGCGCCGCCGCCCCCCAGGCGAGCCCGCCGCCGAACGCCGCGAGCAGCACCCGGTCGCGCGGACGCAGTTTCCCCTCCGACGCGGAGTCGGCGAGCAGCAGCGGCAGGGACGCGGCGGCCGTGTTGCCGACGCGCTCGATGTTGGACAGGACCCGGTCGTGCGGGATGCCCAGCTCATCGGCGACGGCCTCGCTGATGCGGGCGTTGGCCTGATGGGTGGCCAGGCGATCCACGTCCGCGACGGCCCAGTTGGAGCGCTCCAGCACCTCGAGTGCCGACTGGGTCATGCGCTCCTTGGCGTGCCGGTAGACCTTTCGTCCCTGCATCTGCAGGTGGTGGTCGCTCGCGCCCGGAGCCGTGCCCGCGGAGCGCTGCCGGGCGCCGCCGGCGGGGATCTGGATCAGGTCGCTGTGCGTGCCGTCGCTGCCGAGCCGGATCGGACCGATGGCCCCCGGCTCGTCCGGGTCCCCGGCGCGCAGCACGACGGCACCGGCGGCGTCGCCGAAGATGACGGCCGTGTTCCGGTCCTCCGGGTCGACGATGGTGGAGAACGTCTCGGCACCGATGACGAGGACGTGCTCGGCGAAGCCCGCGGCGATCGCCCCGACCCCGGCCGACAGCGCGTACAGGAACCCGGCGCAGACGGCGGCGACGTCGTGCGCGGCGACCGGACCGAGCCCGAGTGCCGACGCGACCTCGGGGGCGGTGGCCGGGCAGAGGCGGTCCGGGGTCGCCGTCGCGAGGACGACGGCGTCCACACTGTCGCGGCCCGCCGACTTCAGGGCCAGCTTCCCCGCCTCGACGGCCAGTTCGCGCGTGGCCGTGCCCGGCGGGACGATGTGCCGCTCGGCGATGCCGGTGCGGCTGCGGATCCACTCGTCGGTGGTGTCCAGGCGGGCCTCCAGCTCGGCGTTGGTGACCGTGCCGGGCGGTACCCAGCCGGCGACGCCCGTCAGTACGGCCGCGCGGGTCCTGTGGGTGTCCATGTCCGTGGCCCTCACGCCTTCCCCAGCAGAATCGCGCTGCTGACCATGCCGACGGTGTAGTTGAAGGACAGCGCGTGGTCGACCCGCAGCGGCCGGGCGATGCCGCCCGGTACCGGGTCGAAGAGACAGGCGTCGTCCGGGTCGACGCAGCCCGCCGTCGGGAACACCGCGTCGCGCTGGATCATCAGGGACGTGGCCGCCACGCCGAGGTTGCCGAGCGGCCCGCCGTTGTGCCCGAAACAGGCTTCCTGCACGGTGACGGGCAGCCGGGCCGCGCGCTCGCCGAAGAGGCTGTGCACGATGTTCGACTCCGTCTCGTGGAAGACGCGGTCGCCCTCGGCACCGCCGTTGACGTAGTCGATCTGGTCCGGTTCGACGAGGCCCGCCATGGCGTCCCGCGCCGCCTGGACCATGCCGGTCCCCGAGCGGTCGATGGCGAAGGCGCTGTGCTGCGGGCTGCGCCGGGTGCGCTGCGCCAGCATCCGGGCGTAGGGGGTCGCGCCGCGCCGCTCGGCGTGCGCGCGGCTCTCCACGACGATCGTGATGGAGCCGCTGCCCATGTTGGAGCCCGGTGAGTTCTTGTCGTACGGACGCATCAGCGCGCCCATGGCCAGGGCCGCGTCCTCCATGGCGTCGACGGTGACGCCCTCTTCGGCGCTCAGCTCGGCGTAGCGGTCGAGCAGGTCGGCGTAGTGCCGCAGGAAGTCCAGGCCGAACACGTCGGCGCCGGTGACGACGGCGACGTCCACCTCGCCGCTCGCGATCATCCGGTGCGCCATGCCGAGCAACACGGCGGAGGACGTACAGCCGTTGGAGACGGTGAAGTTGGGGCCGGTCCCGGCCACGACGGACACCTGGACGTTGGCCACGTCCATCGGGATGCCCGTGAGGGCGAGGCGGGTGCCGAGTTCGTTGATCTCGTCCTTGGTGGCCGTGGCGCGGTCGGTGCGGAGAATGTCGGCGTACTGGGCCGACCAGCAGTCGCCACCGTCGCGGGCCGCGAGGATCGCCGCCCGGGACAGCGCGCCCGAACGCCAGTCGAGTCCGGCGTCGCCGCACGCCTCCGCCATGGAGATCAGGCCGAGCAACTGCACGGGGGAATAGAGTTTAAGTGCCTTGACGGGGAGTTCGGGATAACGCTCCTTCACATCCGCGATATCGGTGCGTACTTGACCGAAGAAGACACCGTCGTTTTCCACATGGCAGGCGCCGGTGGAGACGATGTCCAGGAATTCCGCGGAAGTCGCGCACAGTCCGCCAGGGCCGGGCAGGGCGAATCCCATGCCCGTGATCAATGTGTCGCGACCGGGATCCTGCTGCTGGTCCGCCATGAGACTCCCTGTGTTGCGTGCCGCTGTCGACAGGTCGCCCGCACGCAGCGGGCGCAGGCTGGTGCCCCGTGCTGTGCCGGTGACGGCTGCCGACGTTAGGGCGGTGACCGGCCGGAGCGTAACCGGCCACCGGTACCCGGTTCGTGCGCGCTACAGGTATCAGTGGTACCGATATCAATAATTGGTACTTCAAGTACCGGAGGTGAATTCTCCCGGGTACCTGTGGACCGATGTCGGGCGAAGGGCCGCCGGATAGTTTTCCCGGCATGGCTGAACTGGCTGGATCCGCTGCACGGAAAGACCGCGGGGGCTCGGTACTGGTAACCGGTATCGGCGTCATGCTCCCCGGCGCGACCCACGTCAATGAATTCTGGCAGGACGTGCGCGACGGCAATTCCCGGATCGGCCGTCTGACCCGCGTCGATCCGGGCCGGGCCGGCGTCCACGCGGCCGGCGAGCTGCGCGACTTCGATCACCGGAAGTTCCTGCCGGAGCTGAGCGAGAAATTCGCGGGCCGGTACACGCGGGACGCACTGGTGACCATGTCCGCCGTGGAGGAGGCCCGCCGCGACGCGGGGCTCGGGTCCGACGACATCGACCCGCGGCGCCTGTCCCTCATCGCCTCGTCCTCACGCGGACCCCTGGAGTGGGTCAACGAGGCGCTGCGCGGGGACGACGACGGGGCCCAAGAGGCGGGCGGCGCGGACCACTTCGGCGACAGCGGCGCCATGCTGCGCGGCATGCCCGGCGCCCCGGCCACGCTGTCCGCCATCTACGGCGACGTACGCGGGTTCGTCACCACGCTGAGCAGCGCCTGCGTGGGCGGGCACCACGCCATCGGCTTCGCCGCCGACCTGATCCGCGCGGGCATCGCCGACGCCGTGGTCGTGGTGGGCTACGAATTCCCCCTGACACCCCTGGTGTTCCAGTCCTTCCGGGCGATGGGCAACCGCGTCCTGTCGACCGAGTCGGACGACCCCCGGCGCGCGATCCGCCCCTACACCCGTGACCGCGAGGGCTTCGCCTTCGGCGAGGGCGCCGTCGCCCTGTGCCTGGAGCGGGAGAGCCACGCCCGGGCGCGCGGCGCCGGGGGCTACGCCCGGTTCCTGTCCCACCGGGCGCTGAACGAGGCCACCCACCCCTTCGGCATGGACATGAGCGGGCAGGTCACCGCCTCGGCCGTCGCCGGCGCACTGGAGGACGCGGGCCGGACCCCGCGGGACGTCGACTGGTTCTGCGCGCACGGCACCGCGACTCCGAAGAACGACGTGGCGGAGAGCCGGATGCTCGGCGCGCTGTACGAGGGCCGGCCGCGGTCCGCCTGGCCGCCCCTCAGCTCCGTCAAGCCCGTCTACGGCCACCTGTTGGGAGCGGCCGCGCTGGTGAACGCGGCCGCCACCGCACTGGCCCTGCACCACCAGTGCCTGTGCTCGACCGCCAACTACGCGGGCGCCGTACCCGACCCGGAGTGCGACCACGACCACGTCGCGGAGGGCCCCCGCGCGACCCGCGCGGATCTCGCGGTGTCCCTGGCGTTCGCCATCGGCAGCCAGACCTCGGTGCTCGCCCTGGGCGCCGCGTGACCGGTGGCCGGCCCCCGCGGACCGAACCCCTGAAGGAGACCATGACCACGCACAGCGGCACCGCGCCCCGCCCCGTCGTCGTCCCCGATGTCGACTCCCTGGTGTCCCGGTACGTGACCCCGGGCATGCATCTGCACCTGGCGATGACCATGGCGCGGCCCAACGCCATGGTCTACGCGCTGGCGCGGCAGTTCGCGGGCCGGGGCGAGTTCACCGTCAGCACGTCGGCGACGCACACGGCGATGCACGCGCTGACCATGTCCGGCGCCGTCAAGCACCTGATCACCTGCTTCCTCGGCGACACCTACCCCACGCCGCGGCCCAATCCGCTCTACCGCGACCTGGCCCGCGGCACCCCGTTCACCTGCGAGCTGTGGTCCCTGCTCAGCTTCACGCAGCGCCTGATGGCCGGGGCCACCGGACTGCCGTACGCCGTGACGTCCTCCCTCGTCGGCAGCGACCTGGAGCGGGGGCTCACCGACGGCGGCCGCGACGGGCGGCCGGAAGCGGCGGGCCAGGGGGCGCGGCTCGGCCCGAAGTTCCTGCGGATGACCGCCCCGGCGGCCGGGGACCGCCCGTTCGCCCTCGTCGAGCGGCTGCGACCGGACCTCACCCTGGTGCACGGCGCCTGCGCGGACCGGCGCGGCAACGTCGTGCTCGTGCCGCCCGCGGGCGAGGGCGCCTGGGCCGCGTACGCCGCCGACAAGGGGGTGATCGCCTCGGTGGAACGCATCGTGCCGGACGACTTCGTCGACGAGCACCCGGAGCTGGTCGTCGTCCCCGGGCAGCGCGTGCTCGCCCTGTGCGAGGCGCCGCTCGGCGCGCACCCGCAGTCGCTGCGCGGCCTCGGCACCGGCGACGAGACCGGCGACGTGGTGGGCTACCGCGACGACTACGCCTTCCTCACCGAGCTGGTCGAGCGGCTTTCCACCGAGGACGGCGCCAAGGAGTGGTACCGCGAGTGGGTGGAGGAGCCCGCCGGGCACGCGCAGTACGTGCGCAAACTGGGCAGCGCCCGGCGCGCCGAACTCACCCTCGCCGCCCGGCCGCTCACCGCGCGCGCGACCACGGCTCCGCCGCCCCTCCCCGCTGCCGCGGCGACGGTCGCCGAGCCCGTGACGCGCCAGGAGCGGACCGTCGTCCTCGGGGCCCGCGCCATCGTCGAACGGGTCACGAGCGACGGCTACGACACCCTGCTCGCCGGCATCGGCGTGTCCCACCTGGCGGCCTGGCTGGCCGCGGCGCTCCTGCGCGGGCGGGGCATCCAGGTGCCGGTCTGCGCCGAACTCGGCTTCTACGGCATGGACCCCGAGCCCGGTGACGTCTTCCTGTTCAGCCAGCTGCACGCCACCCGCTCCCAGCAGCTCGCCGGCATCCCGGAGATCCTCGGCGGCATGGTGTCGGCGAACCCACGCTGCCTCGGTGTCCTCGCGGCCGGCGAGGTCGACGCGGACGGCAACGTCAACACCAGCCTGCTGGCCGACGGCCGGTGGCTGACCGGCTCCGGCGGCGCCAACGACATCGCCACGAGCACCGATTGCCTGGTGCTGTCCACGGCATCCCCGCGCAAGTTCGTCGAGCGGGTCGCCTACGTCACCAGTCCCGGTGCCAGGGTGCGCGAAGTGGTCAGCCACTTCGGGCGGTTCCGGCGCGAGGAGGGCGGGGGCACACCGGGGCCCTTCCGCCTCGCCACCTGGCTGGCGGGCGCCGACGACGGCCCGGCCTCTCCCGAGGAGGCCGTGGCGTCGCTGACCCGGTGGTCCGTGAGCACCGCGGGCTGCACCGCGGAACCGGACGTCACCGAGGCGGAGATCGCCTGGCTTCGCAGTCTCGATCCGCAGGGTTTCTACAGGTGAGGAGCACGGTGTGAGCGGTGGCATCTGGATGGGCCGCGGCCTGTCCTTCAGGGGCTTTGGCCGCTACTTCCCACGGCACAGCGAGGAGATTCCCGCGGACCTGCCGGAGGCGCCCGAGATGGAGGCGGCGGTCCTCGGACCCGACCTCGGCGTGGAACGGCGGCATCTGTCCGACGACACGGAGACCGTGCCGTTCATGGCCGTCGAGGCCGGACGGCACGCGCTGCGCAACGCCGGCCTGGAGGCCGACGACCTCGACCTGGTGGTCTTCTCGTCCTGGTCACAACGCCGGTACGCGCCCGAGGACGCGCCCAGGATCGCGATGCGGCTCGGCGCCGGACGGGCCCTGGCCTTCGACGTCTGCGCGGCCTGCGTCGGCTTCGTGCACTCCGTGCAGACGGCCGCCGCGATGCTGACCAGCCATCAGTGGCGGCGCGCCCTCGTGGTCTGTTCCGACCAGTTCTCGCGGCGGCTCAAGCCCGGCCGGCGCGGATCGTACGTCGGCGGGGACGGGGCGGGCGCGGCGGTCCTGGAGGCGGGGCCGCCGGACGACTCCCGGCTGCGTGACTCCGTCGTGCTGAGCTACGGCGAGCACGCGGGCGTCTCCAAGGCCCGGGGCAGCGACGGGTGGACGGTCAGCCTGCCCTCGATCGCGCAGGTGGCGGCGGCGACCGCGGGCGAGGCCACGGACCAGGTGCTGCGGCGCAACGGCATGACGATGGCCGACGTGGACCGGATCGTGCCGCATCCGGGCTCGGCGCGGATCAGCGAGGAGCTGGTGCGGCGCATCGGCGCCGATCCCGAACGGGTCCTGACGAACCTGCGCACGCGTGGCCAGACGACCAGCGCGACGATCCCGAGCGCCCTGTCGGAGTTCACCGAGTCCGGCGAACTGCGCAAGGGCGACGTGATCCTGTCGCCCGCGGCCGGCGCGGGCTGGTTCTCCGGAGCCCTGCTGTACCAGCTGTGACGCACGGGCGCACCAGCGAACAACACGACCGGTACGCGAGGAAAGGACCTCCCCCCATGTCCGAAACCCAGTCACCGTTCGACGGCGGCGGCCCGCCGGTCGTGCTCAGCGGTGTCGGTCACTACTTCCCGGGCGAGCCGGTCACCAACGACCACTTCGCCCGCCTGCCCGGCCTCGACGCGGACGACGCGTGGATACGCAAGCACACGGGCGTACGGACCCGTCACTGGGCCGGTCCCGAGGAGCGGTTCGCCGAGATGGGCGTCAAGGCGGCCCGGCAGGCCCTCGACGACGCGGGCCTCGACATCTCCGACGTGGACGTGATCGTCGGCACCAGCGCGACCGCGCGGCCACGCGCCAACCCGTCCTCGATCGGCAACAACTACATGGACATCTCCCTGCCGGTGCAGCGGCAGTTGGGCGCCCGGGACGCGTTCTGCTTCGACGTGACAGCCGTGGCCTGCGCCGGGTTCCTGTACGCGAGTGTGGTGGCCCGCGGGCTGCTCGCGACGACGGGCGCCAGGACCGCCCTCGTGGTGTGCGCCGAGAGCCCGCGCGCCATCCTGAACTTCGGGTTCAAGAACTCCGCCCTCTTCGGCGCGGGCGCGGCGGCGGCGGTCTGGCGACGCGGCGAGTCCGTGGGCGGCGGCGCCGACGGACTGCCCACCCGCAGCGGGTTGGTCGACGTGGTCCTGCGCGCCGACGGCGGCTACTACGACGCCTTCGACATCGATGAGAACGACAAGATGGTGATGCGCGGGGGAGTGCTCTCCGAGGTCACGCCCGACATGCTCGTCGAAGCCGGCCAGACGGTCCTCAAACGCAATGGCCTGACCCCGGAACAGATTTCCTGGTGCGTTCCCCATCAGGCCAACACCAATCTCCTGCACCCGATGGCGGACCGCCTCGGAATTCCCCGGGAACGCATGCTCCTGAACCTTCCGTGGCGCGGCAACACATCGAGCGTGGGAATGCCGAGCGCACTCTCCGAATACGTACGCGACGGCACGGTGAAACCCGGCGAACTGCTCCTCGGCGTGAGTATCGGGCGTGGTCTCAGCTGGGGTGCCATGGTTTTCCGCTACCAGTGAACCGCCGTACCGCCGTACGTCACCGCCATTCCCGCACGCCATCCGAGAACGAGAGGTGAACGGTCTTGTCCGATTCCAGGAACGCGCTGGTGACCGGGGGCACCCGGGGCCTGGGCCTGGCCGTCGGCCGGATGCTGGCGGCGCGGGGGTGGCGCACCACGGTCCTCGGCCTCGACCCCGGCCGCCTCGAGAAGGTGCGGGCCATGGCCGCGGCCGAGGGCCTCGACCTGCGGGCGGTGCGCGCCGATGTCACCTCGGAGGAGTCGGTTCGGGAGGTCTTCGCCGAGCTGACGGAGGATCAGCCGCTGCACCTGTGCGTGAACAACGCGGGCCGCAACCTCTCCCGGCTCCTGGTGCGGAAGCCGCAGGACGGGGGAGGCGCCGAGCTGCTCACGCATCCGCTCGACGACTGGGAGCAGACGCTGCGGCTGTGCCTGACGGGCGTGTTCCTCGTCGGGCGTGAGGCCGCCGCGAGCATGGTGCGGCACGAGGTGCCGGGCGCCATCGTCAATGTCTCCTCCGGCCTCGCGGCGGGCGCCTACGGGCAGTCCGCGTACACCGCCGCGAAAGCGGGTGTGGAGGCGCTGACCCGCACCTGGTCCTACGAGCTCGGCCCCTACGGGATCAGGGTGGCGGCCGTCGCGCCGGGCGTCATGGACGGCGAGGCACTGCGGGAGAAGAGCACGGCCTTTCCGCGGCACGCCCGCTATATGGACGGCCTGAAGCGCTTTGTTCCGCTGGGCCGCTGGCGCGCGGAGGAAGAGATAGCGGACGCCGTGTGCTTCGCCGCGGAAAACCCCTATGTCACGGGCTCGGTGATTCGCGTCGACGGCGGCGGACCGCCCGGCTGGGTGCCGTGACCGAAAGCCGGGCGAACAGCGGTCATGAGCGGGGTACTTCAAGTACCCGCGACCTGAATCATCGAGTACTGGAGGCCAGATGCAGTCGAATGCCGACGCCACTAGTTTTTCGTCCATGACGACTGGGCGCCACGGCATCTGGGAAGACGCCGGAATACGCTTCACCGGATTCGGCCATTATTTCGGCTCGGAGGAGATACACAACCAGGGCGTCGACGACGCGACGACGAGCGTCGTGGAGGACCGCGTCATCGGCGGAGTCGGCGTACGCACCCGCTACCGGGCGAGCGACCGGGAAACCCCCGTGTTCATGGCCGCGGAGGCATCCCGGCAGGCGCTGGAACGGGCCGGGACCGACGCCGACGACATTGACGTCGTTGTCGTCAGCCACTGGACGGACCGCAACTACGTGCACGAAGTGGGCGCGCTGACCGCGGCGGAGCTCGGCATGAAGGGCTCCATGGCCTTCGAAGTCTGCGGCTCCTGCGCCGGGTTCATCCAGGCGGTGCACACGGCGGCGTCGTTCCTGACCTCCCCGACCGGCTACCGCAAGGCGCTGGTGGCGACCACCGAGCGCGTCACCCGGCGGGTGCGGCCGGGCTCGAAGGGCTCGATGCTCGTTTCCGACGGCGCCGGCGCCTGCGTGCTCGAAGCGACCCCCGGCGGCTCGCCCGGCCTGATCGATTCCGTGTTCCACACCGACGGCAGCCTCGCCAACATGTCCGCGGCGAGCGGGGAGAAGGGGTGGGTCAAGAGCCACCCCGACCTCAACGACGTGGCCCTCGCGCACATCGCCGACACCGTGGAGGAGATCCTCGGCCGCAACAAGCTGACCATCGGGGACATCGACTGGCTCATCCCACACTCGGGCACCGAGCCGCTGGCCAAGGGCATCCAGCACAACCTGGGCGCGGACCCGGCGCGCGTGCTGACCAACCTCGCCTTCCGCGGCAACGTCTCCAGCGCCTCCATCCCCACCACCGTGTCCGAGCTGCGGGAACGCGGCGTCGTCAAACCCGGCGACCTGGTGCTCTCCCCCTCCATCGGCGGCGGGGTCTGGTGCTGGGGCAGCCTCCTGTACCGGATCTGAGCGAAGGGGCCGAGCGGTGACCACGACCAAGAGCCCCCGGGACGCACTCGTCACCGGCATGGGCTTCTGTCTGCCGGGGCGCGTGGCGCCGACGGCGACACCCGACCAGTTCTGGACGGCCGTCGCGCACGGCGGCTCGTTCCTCGCGCAGGACGACGGCACCTACTTCGGCAGTGTGCCCCTCGACCCGCAGTCCGTCGTCGACCGGCTGCCGGAGATCCCGCCGCGCTTCGTCGCGAAGTACTCCGACATCCATCTGTACGGGCTGCTCGCCCTGCTCGAAGCCTGCGAGGACGCCGCTCTCGACTGGCGTACGGGCGCGCTGCGCGAGGCCGCGGTGCTCGCGGGCAGGAACGCCACGGCCGACGCCATCGTCGACACCTACCTGCCGGTGCTGCTCGCCGACACCCGGCACATCAGCCCGCGCGAGGCCCGCTCCGTGCTGTTCCGCAACGTCCTCAACGCGGTGATGTCGGACGTCGAGACCACCCAGGCGGGCCTCGTGGGCGCCACCGGCCCCAGCTACACGCTGTCCTGCGGATGCGCCTCGTCCGCCGTACTGATCGGCAACGCGGCCCGCATGATCGCGGCGGGCGAGACGGACATCGCGGTCGTCACCGGCGCCGACTACTGGCGCGAGAGCCGCCTGCGCCAGTACGCCGAACTCGAGGCACGCTCGGTGACCGGAACCGAACCGCAGACCGCCACCCTCATCGACGAACCCATGCGCCCCTACGACGAGCGGGCGGCCGGCCTCAACTACGGCAACGGCGCCGCCACGCTGATCCTGGAGAGCCGCGAGCACGCCCGGCGCAGGGGAGCGCGGACCTACGGCCAAATCCTCGGCCAGACCACCACGCGCAACGCCCAGCCGAACCTGGCCCTCGACACCGGGGGCGCCGGGGCGGTGCGCGCCGCGCGCTCCTGCATGGCGGGCCTCGCCTCGCCCGACGAGATCGACTACGTCAACGGCGCCGCGACCGGCGACCGGGCGTTCAACCTCATGGAGGGCAACATCATGCCCGCGATCTTCGGAGAGCGGACGGCCCAGCTGCCCGTCACCGTTCAAGAGGCCGTGTTCGGGCACAGCGGGGCACCGCTCGGCGTGATCGGCGTGGCCGCCACGCTCCAGATGATGCGCCACGGCCGCATCGCCCCGACCGCCAACTGCGAGAAGCCCGCCGACGTGTGCACCTTCGACCCGGTGCCCGGCACGGAGGGCCGACCCGCGCGCCTCGACCTGGCCCTCAGCCTCAACTACACGATCGGCTCCGTGGCCAGTGCCATTCTCGTGGGAGGCTCCGATGACTGAGCACACCCGGGCCCCGCAGCACACGGAGGCCGCCGGGCCGCTCCTGGAGACGGAGTCCCTCGCCCCCGTCGGCCGCCGCGTCCTGCTGGAATCCACGCCCGGCGCCGCCCACACCCGCGCGGTCGAGGACGCCTGGGAGCGCCACGGCTTCCACGTCACCGCCGTCAACGGCGCGGACACGCCCGAACCCCCGGACGTGTACTGCGTCGTGGCCCTCGGCAACGAGGCGCTCGGCGGCCGCACCTGGACACCGCTGCGCCGCGCCCATGTGGCCCGCGTCCTGGAGGCCATGGTCCGCCGCGGCGACGGCCGTGCCGTCCTGGTCACCGACGCCGGACCGCACGTCCACGACGACGCGGAGCCGGAGTGCGCGGCGGAGCGGGCGGCCGACCACGCCTGGTGGCAGCACCTGGCCAAGTGGTGCGCCGTCCGGGGGGTGCTCGCCAACACCGTACGCGTCGGATACGCGCCGTTCCTCGGGCACGAGCTCACCGACGAGGCCGCGGGCGAACTGCTCCGCCACCTCGTCACCCGCCGCCCCGTCGCACCGCGGGAACTGGCGGCGGCGCTGCGCCTGCTGGCCTCACGCGGCTTCGGCAACATCGCGGGCGAGACGCTGCCCCTGGACGGCGGGCTCGACGCGGGCATCGTGCCCATGCCGTCGGCCCGCCCGCCGCGGCCCGGAGCGACCGCCGACGCGGCGGACGACCCGCAGGCGCCCGACCCGTTCCGGCTGACCGGGCGCGTCGCCCTCATCACCGGCGCGAGCAGCGGCATCGGCGCGAGCATCGCGCGGGAGTGCGCGGCCCGCGGCGCCGACGTCGTCCTCGTCGCACGTCGCCGCCCCGAGCTGGAGAAGCTCGCCGCCGAGGTCCGTGAACTGGGCCGCAGGGCCTGGGTGGTGACCGCCGACCTGTCCGACCCCGCGCGGGCGGCCGGCCTGGTGCACGAGGCGTGGGAGCGCACCGGAGGCGTCGACGCCCTCGTCTACGCCGCGGGCGCCGTCTCCTTCGACGGCGCCGGTGACAACTCCGCCAACCGGCAGCGGCTCCTCGCCCTCAACTCGCTGTCGTACGCCGGTACGTGCGACGCGCTGCTCAAGCACTGGGCGGCGTCCGGCCGGGGCGGCGCCGTGGCCGCCGTCTCCTCGCTGGCCGCGGTGAGCGCGCCGGTGGCGAACCTGGCGAGCTACGGCCTCAGCAAGGCGGCGACCGCCCAGTTCACCAGCCACTTCGCCACCTCGGCGGCCCGGTTCAAGGTGCGGGCCAACAGCGTGCTCCCGGGCTTCGTCCGCACCCCGATGACGGACGTCACCAACCCCGCCTTCCTGGACGCGACCAACCGGCTCGTGCCCACCGGCCGGATGAGCGAGCCCACCGAGGTCGCGGCGCTCGTCTGCTACCTCATCAGCCCCGCGGCGGCCGGGCTGACCGGCGCCCAGCTGCGCGTGGACGGCGGCGGCCACTGCCTGGCCGGGCTGCCGAACCTGGACCCAACCCAGCACCCCCTCGAGGAAGGAACCCGGCTGTGACGCCCTCCGTGCCGCGCCCCCGCCCCACCGTGCCGGAAGGAGACCACAGGTGACCGAGGACAGGCCCCTCAAGGGCAAGGTGGCGCTGGTCGCCGGCGCCTCGTCCGGCATCGGGGCGAGCATCGCCCGCACCCTGGCCCAGGCGGGCGCATCGGTCGCGCTCGTCGCCCGCCGCAAGGAACAACTGGCCTCGGTGGAGCAGGACGTGGCCGGTCATGAGGTGCCCACCGTCACGCTCGTCGCCGACCTGGCGGCCGACGGCGCCCCCAAGGACATGGTGGCCGCCGCCGAGCGGGCCCTCGGGCCCGTCGACATCCTGGTGAACAACGCCGCTCTGGCGCGCACCGGGCCCATCCACGACACCCACCCCCGCCACTGGCGGCACGCCTTCCACCTCAACCTGGACGTGCCGTTCCTGCTCGCCCGGTCCGTGCTGCCGGGGATGCGCGAACGCGGCCACGGCTGGATCGTCAACATCAGCTCCGAGGGCAGCCTGCTGCAGGCCGACTGGTCGGCCCCGTACTCCATCACCAAGCGCGCCCTGAACGCGCTGACCGCGCAAGTGGACCTGGAGAACCGGCACTTGGGGGTGCGCGCCATCGCCGTGCTGCCCGGCTGGGTGCGCACCGACCTGGCCCAGGACCCCGAGACCCTCGGCGTGGAGGTCAGGGACCTCCTGGACCCCGCGGACATCGCCGACGTCGTGCTGTGGGCCATCACCCGCCCGCCGGCGGTCAGCATCGGCCCGCTGATACCCGTACGCCCCGTCAGCAGGAACGCGCAGACCCTGGTCAACTGGGAGCAGTACCTGCGGACGCTGCGCCATTACGACGCCTCCGGCGGTCACATGGTCGACGTGCCCGGGATCCCTGAATGACGGGCGCCACGACCGCGTCCGGCCCGGCCGCGGCGGCGTCTGAA
>NZ_AOPZ01000099.1 GCF_000414115.1 Streptomyces aurantiacus JA 4570 | reverse complement strand
GAAGCCCCCGGCAGGGCCCGCCCCCCCACTTTCCCGCCCCATACCCCCAATTGTCAGTGCCGTGGTGTGCAATGGATCTCGTGCACGCGCTCCAGGAACCATTGAAGAACGCGCTCGGCCAGGCCACCGCGAAGGTGATGGCCGAGCACCTAGACCTGCACACGGTCGGCGACCTGCTGCACCACTACCCCCGGCGGTACGCCGAGCGCGGCGAGCTGACCCGCCTCTCCGACCTCCCGCTCGACGAGCACGTCACGGTCGTGGCCCAGGTCGCGACGGCCCGCGTCCTGCGGTTCAACGGCGGCAGCGGCCAGCGGCTGGAAGTCACCATCACGGACGGCAGCGGCCAGCTCCAGCTCGTGTTCTTCGGCCGCGGCATCCACAAGCCGCACAAGGACCTCCTGCCGGGCACCCGCGCGATGTTCGCGGGCAAGGTGTCGGTCTTCAACCGCAAGATGCAGCTCGCCCACCCGGCGTACGAACTGCTGCGCGGCGACGGCGATTCGGCCGCCGAGGCCGTCGACTCCTGGGCGGGAGCCCTCATCCCGATCTATCCGGCCACCGCCAAAATGGAGTCCTGGAAGATCGCCAAGTCGGTGGACGCGGTGCTGCCGAGCGCCCAGGAGGCGCAGGACCCGCTGCCCCCGTCCCTGCGCGAGGGCCGGGGCCTGATCCCGCTCCCCGAAGCGCTCCTGAAGATCCACCGACCGCACGCGAAGGCGGACATCGCCACCGCCCGCGACCGCCTGAAGTGGGACGAGGCGTTCGTGCTCCAGGTCGCCCTGGCCCGCCGCCGGCTCGCGGACTCCCAGCTCCCCGCCGTCCCCCGGCGCCCGCGCGCGGGCGGCCTCCTGGACGCCTTCGACGCCAAGCTGCCCTTCACGCTCACGGACGGCCAGCGCGCGGTCTCCAAGGAGATCTTCGACGACCTGGCCACCGAGCACCCGATGCACCGCCTCCTCCAGGGCGAGGTCGGCTCCGGGAAGACGATGGTGGCCCTGCGAGCCATGCTCGCCGTGGTGGACGCGGGCGGCCAGGCCGCGATGCTCGCCCCCACGGAAGTCCTGGCCCAGCAGCACCACCGGTCGATCACGGAGATGATGGGCGAGCTCGCCGAAGGGGGAATGCTCGGCGGCTCCGAGCACGCCACCAAGGTCACCCTGCTCACCGGCTCCATGGGCACCGCGGCCCGCCGCCAGGCCCTGCTCGACCTCGCCACCGGCGAGGCGGGCATCGTCATCGGGACGCACGCCCTCATCGAGGACAAGGTCCAGTTCCACGACCTGGGCCTGGTCGTCGTCGACGAGCAGCACCGCTTCGGCGTGGAGCAGCGCGACGCCCTGCGCGGCAAGGGCAAGCAGCCGCCGCACCTGCTGGTCATGACCGCCACCCCCATTCCGCGCACGGTCGCGATGACGGTCTTCGGCGACCTGGAGACCTCGGTGCTCGACCAGCTCCCGGCCGGCCGCTCGCCGATCTCCACGCACGTCGTCCCGGCCCAGGACAAGCCGCACTTCCTCGCCCGCGCGTGGGAGCGCGTGCGCGAAGAGGTGGAGAACGGCCACCAGGCGTACGTGGTCTGCCCCCGCATCGGTGACGACGAGGGGGAGGAACAGCCCAAGAAGGGCAAGAAGAAGCCCCCCGAGGACGAGGCCGAGAAGCGCCCCCCGCTCGCCGTCCTCGACGTGGCCGAGGAGCTGACCCACGGCCCCCTGCGCGGCCTCGCGGTCGAGGTCCTGCACGGCCGCATGCAGCCGGACGACAAGGACGCGGTGATGCGCCGCTTCGCCGCCGGCGAGACCCACGTCCTGGTCGCCACCACGGTGATCGAGGTCGGGGTGAACGTCCCGAACGCCACCGCCATGGTGATCATGGACGCCGACCGCTTCGGCGTCTCCCAGCTGCACCAGCTCCGCGGCCGCGTCGGCCGCGGCTCCGCGCCGGGCCTGTGCCTGCTGGTCACCGACATGCCGGAGGCGAGCCCCGCCCGCGCCCGCCTCGCCGCCGTGGCCGGCACGCTCGACGGCTTCGAGCTCTCCCGCATCGACCTGGAGCAGCGCCGCGAGGGCGACGTGCTCGGCCAGGCCCAGTCCGGCGTGCGCTCCTCGCTGCGCATGCTCGCCGTCATCGACGACGAGGAGATCATCGCCGCGGCCCGCGAGGAGGCGACGGCTGTCGTCACCCGCGACCCCGACCTGGAGCACCTGCCCGAACTGCGCACGGCCCTGGACGCCCTCCTGGACGCGGAGCGCGAGCAGTACCTGGACAAGGGCTGACCCACCCCCACCCGCGAGCACCCGGAGCGCGGACAAGGCGGGCCGACAAGGGCCGATGCCGTCGAACGCCATATCGTGAAGGGAAGCCACCCCTCAGCCAAAGGACCCAGATGACCCGCGTGATCGCCGGCGTGGCCGGCGGACGCCGCCTCGCCGTCCCGCCGGGGAACAACACCCGGCCCACCTCGGACCGCGCCCGCGAGGGCCTGTTCTCCACCTGGCAGGCCGTCCAGGGCACGCTCGACGGCGCCCGCGTCCTCGACCTGTACGCGGGCTCCGGCGCCGTCGGCCTGGAGGCCCTGTCCCGTGGCGCCGCGCACGCCCTGCTCGTCGAGGCCGACGCCCGCGCGGCCCGCACCATCCGCGCGAACATCAAGGCGCTCGGCCTGCCCGGCGCCGAGGCCAGGGCGGGCAAAGCGGCCCAGATCATCCGCGAGTCAACCCCTGCCACCCCCTATGACCTGGTATTTCTCGACCCCCCCTATGCCGTCGGCGATGACGATCTTCGGGAGATCCTGCTCACACTCCGCTCGGGAGGCTGGCTCACGGACGACGCGCTCGTCACCGTTGAACGCAGTACGAGAGGCGGAGAATTCGGCTGGCCGGACGGCTTCGAACCACTGAGGTCCCGTCGCTACGGCGAAGGCACGTTTTGGTACGGTCGCGCCGCCTCTTCGTACAAAGAGCCGGAAAGCTCGGCGGACGAAGAACCCGACAACTCTTCGGACGAAGAGCACGACCAGCACGAAGAGTCAGAGATCGCGCCATGATCCGACCGGAGAGCGAGGGACTTCCGTTGCGCCGCGCCGTCTGTCCGGGGTCGTTCGACCCCATCACCAATGGGCACCTCGACATCATCGCCCGCGCCTCCAAGCTGTACGACGTCGTGCACGTCGCGGTGATGATCAACAAGTCCAAGCAGGGCCTGTTCGAGATCGAGGAGCGGATCGAGCTGATCCGCCAGGTCACCGCCGAGTTCGGCAACGTGGAAGTCGAGTCCTTCCAGGGCCTGTTGGTCGACTTCTGCAAGGAGCGCGACATTCCGGCCATCGTCAAGGGCCTGCGCGCGGTCAGCGACTTCGACTACGAACTGCAGATGGCCCAGATGAACAACGGTCTCTCCGGTGTCGAGACCCTGTTCGTGCCCACCAACCCCACCTACAGCTTCCTGTCCTCCTCGCTGGTCAAGGAGGTGGCGACCTGGGGTGGCGACATCGCGCACCTGGTTCCCCCGGTCGTGCTCGAAGCCCTCAACAAGCGCCTCGCGAAGGGCTGAGCAAGGGCTACAGTCGTCCCGTCCGTCTCCCAACAAGCTGTAGAGAGTGGCGAGCCCGCGGTGGACGTGCAGAAGAAGATCGACGAGATCGTCGAGACGGTCGGCAGCGCCAAGTCCATGCCCATGTCCGCCTCGTGCGTGGTCAACCGCGCCGCGCTCCTGGCCCTGCTCGAAGAGGTGCGCCAGGCTCTGCCGGGCTCGCTCGCCCAGGCCCAGGAGCTGATCGGTGGCCGGGAGCAGCTGGTCGAGCAGGCCCGCCAGGAGGCCGAGCGGATCATCGAGGGCGCGCACGCCGAGCGCGGCTCGCTGATCTCCGACACGGAGGTCGCGCGCCGCTCCCAGGCCGAGGCGGACCGCATCCTCGACGAGGCCCGCAAGGAGGCCGCCGAGGTCCGCGCCGAGGCCGACGACTACGTGGACAGCAAGCTCGCCAACTTCGAGGTCGTCCTCACCAAGACGCTCGGCTCGGTCGGCCGCGGCCGCGAGAAGCTCCTCGGCACCGGCCCCGGCCTCGACGAGCAGGGGTACGAGGACGAGGACGCCCCCGAGCGCAGCCACGACCCGGAGACCCTGCGCCGCAACGCCGACGCCTACGTGGACGTGAAGCTCGGCGCCTTCGAGGCCGTGCTCGCCAAGACCCTGGAGGCCGTCGGCCGCGGCCGCCAGACCCTGCACGGCCGCGCCCCCGCCGACGAACTGAGCGAGCTGGGCGCGCACACCAAGGAACACACCTCGGACGCGGACTACCTCGCGGACCTCGCCGAGACCCCCGAGCGCCCGCGGCCGGCGACCACCCCGCCGATCCCCGCCCAGCAGCCGTACACACCCCCGCAGCCACAGGCCGAGCCGGACCCGTACGCGTACCAGCAGCAGGACCAGTACGGACACGGCACCCAGGACCCCTACGCCCAGGGCGCGGACCAGTACGGCGGCCAGACCCCGTACGGCCAGCCGGATCCGTACGCCTATCAGCAGGCATACGGCCGGCAGGATCCGTACGGCTACCAGCAGGACCCCTACGCGTACCAGCAGCAGGGCTACGACCCGAACCAGCCGGGTACCCCACAGGAGCCGCAGCAGCAGGGCTACGGCCAGCAGGCCCCCGCGCCCGCCGTGCTCGACGAGACCAGCCTCTTCGACACCACGATGATCAGCGCGGAGCAGCTGCGGCAGTACGAGCAGGGGCGCTAGTCCCGATTGGGCCGAGAGCGAAAGGTCCAGTATCCTGGCTCTTCGGTCGCGCGTATGTCCGCGATCCGGGCTGCCCGCTCACACCGCAGATCTGCCGCACAAGTGGATCTACGTCATGTGCGTGGCCGCCCGCTTGCCAAACTCCCAGGATTCGAAAGCAGGAAAAACCCTGAGCACGCGCCTCGACCACCGCAACCCACTTGTGTTCGACACACACGAGCTGGGTCGGCGTCCTGGTGCCCTGCAGCGGGTGACCCGCACGATCGACGCCCCCGGTTCGCCGGTTCCGTTCGGCGTCGAAGGGGTCGTCGGAGTGCCGGAAGGCGCCCCGGTCGAGCTGGAGATCCGGCTGGAGTCGGTCATGGAAGGGGTGCTTGTCACAGGCACCGCCCGTGCATCGGCCGAAGGGGAGTGCGTAAGGTGTCTGGAGCCGCTCGAGCTCGCGCTCGAAGCGGACTTCCAGGAGATGTTCTCGTACCCTGACGCCGACGACCGGGGCCGCGCAGCGGAACCGGCCGACGACGCCGAGGGCTCCGCAGAAAACGAGGACAGGCTCTTCCTCGAGGACGGCATGTTCGACCTCGA
>NZ_AOPZ01000098.1 GCF_000414115.1 Streptomyces aurantiacus JA 4570 | reverse complement strand
CGCCGCCACGAGGCGGGCCCGCTCCCCCTCACGCGCGGCCATGTGCGCCGCCGCGGCCATGGCGGCCGCGAACGTGGGTTCCCGCGCCTGCCAGTTGAGCAGGAGCCGCTCCGAGACCCCCGCCGCGGCCGCGCAGCCTGCCGGGCCGAGCCCGAGGGCGGCCGCGCGCACCGCGTCGGCCCTGCGGACCGCGTTCTCCTCACGCAGCGAGGGCCGCTCGCCCAGGGCGTGGAGTAAGGAGCGATCGACGTCTTCTTGCGCGTCGAGCCTCGCGACCACACCATCGGCCCATGCCTCGAGGCGGTTGACCACCACCGCCCGCCGCTCCACCCGTTCCTCGTCCACCAACCCAACCCACCACCATCGCAACTTAGGGTAGCCTCACCTAACAATAGAACAATAGCTCGTGTTGACGAGGTCCGGCCTCGACACCCGCTTCCCCGGAGGGATCTGTTCGTGCTCTGCGCCAGGATCACCAACGCCCATGTCGTCACGATGGACCCGAACCACCCCACCGCCCGTGAACTCGGCATCTGGCGGGGCCGGATCGTGGGGCTCGACGCCGACGTGGCGGGGCTTCCGGCCCGAAAGGTCCTCGACCTGGACGGCGCGACCGTGCTCCCCGGCTTCATCGACAGCCATGTGCACATGGTCTGGGCGGGCCTGAAGGCGCAGGCGCCGAGCGTCGCGCCCAGCAGGCGCGTCGACGACGTGCTCAAAGTGGTGGCCGACGCCGTCGCCGCCCGGCCCCGGGGCGGCTGGGTCACCCTGGCCGGTTACGACCAGCGCGAACTGGACCGCCCGCTGACCGCCAAGGAACTGGACGCGGTGAGCGACGGCCGCAAGGTGTTCCTGGGGCACATCTCGGGCCACGCCTGCCTGGTGAACACGGCCGTCCTGGATCTGCTGGCGCCACACATCGCGGGCTCGGACGGCTTCCTCGCCGAGGAGGACATGGGCGCGGTGCTCCAGCTCCGGCCGCCGCACTCGCTCGGCGAACTCGCCGGAGCCATCGAGCACTCGGCGCGCGTGTGCCGCTCCGAGGGCGTGACGGCCGTCGCGGAGGCGGGCGTGGGCAGCGAGCTGTTCGCCCACAGCCCCATCGAGGCCGCCGCCTACCAACTCGCCCACGAGTCGGGCAGGCTGCCCGTCCGCGTCCAGCTCATGGTGGCCGCGGACGCGCTGCGCGCGGTCGAGGCCGCGCGCGAGGACACCACGACGCGCGCCTTCGGGCTCGGCCTGCGCACGGGCTTCGGTGACGGGCGGCTCTCACTCGGAGCCCTGAAGGTCTTCACCGACGGCGGCATGATGGCGCGCACCGCCGCGCTCACCGACCCGTACGAGGGCAGCGACTCCAACGGCCGCCTCCAGATGGCCGCGGACCTGCTCCAGGACACCATCGTGACGGGCCACCGCGCGGGCTGGCAGCTCGCCGTGCACGCCATCGGCGACCGCGCGGTCGATGTCGCCCTGGACGGCATCGAGGCGGCCCAGCGCGCCCGGCCCCGCCCGGACGCCCGGCACCGCGTGGAACACGCCGGTCTGGTGCGCCCCGACCAGCTCCGCCGGTTCGCCCGGCTCGGGGTCACGGCCGTCGTCCAGCCGAGCTTCCTGCGGTACTTCGGCGACGACTACGCCGCGATCATGGGGGCGGAGCGGGCGCCGTGGCTGTACCGGGGCCGCGGCTTCCTCGACCACGGGGTGCGCCTGGTGGGCAGTTCGGACCGGCCCGTGGCCGACGGGGCGCCGCTGCGGGCGATCCAGTTCATGGTCGAGCGGGCCTCCGCATCGGGCGCGGTCATCGGCCCCGACGAGGGCATCGACGTGGACGCGGCCTTGCGCGCGTACACCACCGACGCGGCGTACGCCTGCCACTGGGAGGACAGCGCGGGCAGCATCACGCCCGGCAAGCGCGCCGATCTGGTCGTCCTCGGCGACGACCCGAGGCGGGTGGATCCCGGACGGATCGGGGACATCGAGGTGGTCCGCACCTTCGTCGAGGGCGAGGAAGGCGACGCGGCCTGCGCGGGCGCCTCCTGACGCACGTCGGGCCCCGGCCCCCCGCCGTGCGGGAGGGCCGGGGCCCGGTCGCGGAGCGTGGGCGTGACGCGCCCGCGTACGCGCTGTGCGCGGGCGAACCGTCGAACTCCGTGCGCGCTACGTCAGGTCGAACTGCCCTTCCCGGGCCCCGTGCACGAAGGCACCCCACTCGGCGGGCGTGAAGATCAGGGAGGGGCTCTCCGGCCGACCGCCGTTGCGCATCGCGATGAAGCCTTCGACGAAGGCGATCTCCACGTCTCCGCGACCGTCGCTGCTCGACCGCCATTCGGCGGTGCTGAGGTCGAGGTCCGGCTTGTCCCAACTCGCGAGCGGATGCTGCTGGGTGATGGTGCTCTCGGCCACGTCCGTGCTCCTCCCGATGCGTCGTCCGTCGCCAGCCTAGCTTTCACCTCCGGCGCAGCACAGGCCGCGGCGGCAGGACGGATTCCTGTGCGAGGCGGGGCCCGGGTCACGTCGTGGGCGGTTCGGTGCCGACCAGCCACATGGAGAAGAACTGCGAGCCGCCGCCGTAGGCGTGTCCGAGTGCCCTGCGCGCACCGGCCACTTGGTGCTCACCGGCCTGCCCCCGCACCTGGAGCGCGGCCTCGGCGAAGCGGATCATCCCGGAGGCGCCGATGGGATTGGCCGACAGGACGCCGCCCGACATGTTCACCGGAAGGTCACCGTCCAGTTCTGTCACGCCGGACTCGGTGAGCTTCCAGCCCTCGCCCTCCGCGGCGAAGCCCAGGTTCTCCAGCCACATCGGCTCGTACCAGGAGAACGGCACGTACATCTCGACCGCGTCGATCTCCCGGCGCGGGTCCGTGATGCCCGCCTGCCGGTAGACGTCGGCCGCGCAGTCCTTCCCGGCCTGCGGCGACACGAAGTCCTTCCCCGCGAACATGGTGGGCTCGCTGCGCATCGCGCCGCCGTGCATCCAGGCGGGCGGCCGGGGCGCGCGGGCCGCTCCGGCGCGGTCGGTCAGGATCATCGCGCACGCCCCGTCGGAGGACGGGCAGGTCTCGGAGTAGCGGACGGGGTCCCACAGCATGGGCGCCGCCTGCACCTTCTCCAGCGTGATGTCGTGCTCGTGGAGATGGGCGAAGGGGTTCTTGAGGGCGTTGCGGCGGTCTTTGTACGCGACCAGCGAGCCGACCGTGTCGGGGGCTCCGGTGCGCCGCATGTACGCCCGTATGTGCGGCGCGAAGAATCCGCCCGCGCCGGCGAGCAGCGGCTGCTGGAACGGGACGGGCAGCGAGAGACCCCACATCGCGTTGGACTCCGACTGCTTTTCGAAGGCCAGGGTGAGGACCGTGCCGTGGACGCGGCCCGCGACGAGGTTCGCGGCGACGAGCGCGGTGGAGCCGCCGACCGAGCCCGCGGTGTGGACGCGCAGCATGGGCTTGCCGACGGCACCGAGGGCGTCGGCGAGGTACAGCTCGGGCATCATCACGCCCTCGAAGAAGTCGGGCGCCTTGCCGATGACCACGGCGTCGATGTCCGCCCAGGTCAACTCCGCGTCCAGCAGGGCGCGTCGGGCGGCCTCGCGGACGAGTCCGGCGATCGACACATCGCGCCGGGCGGCGACGTGCTTGGTCTGGCCGATCCCGACGACGGCGACGGGTTCCTTGCCGGACGGCCGTGGCGCGTTGCTCATCGCGGGTCCCCTTCCAGGACGGCGACCAGGTTCTGCTGCAGGCAGGGGCCGGAGGTGGCGTGGGCGAAGGCCCGGTCGGACGCGCCGCGGTGGACGCGGGCCGCGGCCTCGCCGAGCCGGATGAGACCGGCCGCCATGACCGGGTTGGCCGCGAGCGCACCGCCCGAGGGGTTGACCGTCACGTCGTCGCCGAGCCGCAGCGCCTTGCGCAGGACGACCTCCTGCGAGGTGAACGGCGCGTGCAGCTCGGCGGTGTCGACGGGCCGCGCGAAGGCCCCGGCCCGTTCGGCCGCGAGCCGCGTCGACGGCGAGTCGGTGAGGTCGCGCACGCCCAGGCTGTGCGGCTCGATGCGGTGGTCGATGCCGCGGATCCACGCGGGCCGCCCGCACAGCTCCCGGGCCCGCTCCCCCGCCGCGAGCACCACGGCGGCGGCTCCGTCGCCGATCGGCGGGCAGTCCCCGGTACGCAGGGGACGTACGACGTAGTCGCCCTGCGGCACCGAACCACCGATCTGTGCGTGGGAGTTGGCGCGTGCGGCGTCCCGGCTGCGGGCCGCGACGCCGGCCAGGGCGGGCTCGTCCGTGTCGCCCGCGTCGATGAGCGCCTGCGCCTGGAGTGCGGCGAGCGCGACGGAGTCCGGCCACAGCGGCGCCAGGTAGTACGGGTCGAGCTGGCGGGTCAGGACGTCGCGCACGGAGCCGGGCGACGACTTGCCGTAGGAGTAGACGAGCGCGGTGTCGGCCTCGCCGGTCTGGAGCTTCACCCACGCCTCGTACAGCGCCCAGGCGCCGTCCATCTCCACGTGCGACTCCGAGATCGGCGGCCAGGCGCCCACGCCGTCGAGGGCCATGGTGAAGGAGAAGGCGCGGCCGGCGAGGTAGTCCGACGAGCCGGAGCAGGTGAAGCCGATGTCGGCCGTGGCGAGGCCGGTCCGCTCGAGCACCTCGTGCAGGACCGGCATGAGCATTTCGACCTCGGACAGTTCGTCGGTGCGACGCCGGTGGTCGGTCTGCGCGAAGGCGACGATCGCCACGTCCCTGAACTCGCCGGTCACAGCAGCTCCTTGTACGTGTCGTAGTCGGCGTCGGGCTCGCCGGTGGGCCGGTAGTGGTCGGGGTAGCGGCCGCCGTCCGTCCACACCGGTTCGACGCGCAGGCCCATGCGCACCTGGTCGTAGGGGATGCCGCCGATGCGTCCGTGCAGCGCGAGGTCCGCCCCGTCCAGGGCGATGTGGCCGTAGACGTACGGCACTTCGATGTCGAGGCCCTTGGCCTTGATGTTGACGATGCAGAAGGTGGTGACCGTGCCGCGCGGCCCGACCTCCACCTGCTCGGCGGTGGCGACCCCGCAGGTCGGACAGGCCCCGCGCGGCGGCACGTACACCTTGCGGCAGGACGGGCACCGCTCGCCGACCGTCCGGCGGCCGGACAGGGCGTGGATGTACTGCGACTGGGCGCGGCCGGGGCTGTAGGTGTAGTCGAGCCGGGCGGGCGCGACGATCCCGGTCACTGCCGTCTCGCCACCGAACTCGCCACTGTGCGCGGTGATTTGATGGCCCGTCGCCTCACCTTCTTCGTACGGTTCGAAGCAGGCGATGTCCGTGATGGCGCCGGTGCGTTCGGCGGCCCAGCGGACGCGGACGCGCATCCCGGTGCGTACGGCGTCGGGGCCCGGGGCGTCGAGGGCGTGCAGCAGGGCCGTGTCGGCGCCGTCGAGGCGTACGAGGACCCAGGCGAAGGCGGTGTCGAGGGGCTGACCGCGGCGGGGCCCGGGGTTCCAGGCCCAGGTGGTGACGGTGCCGGTCGCGGCGACCTTGACGAGGTCGCGCAGTTCTTCGGCGGTCCCCGGGTCGTACTCGACGGGCGGGACGAGCACCTTGCCGTCGGCGGTGCGCACGCCGAGCACGGTGCGTTCGCGCAGGCCGGTGAGGAAGGCGGACTGGACGGGGCCGAGGGAGCGGGTGAAGGGGAACTCCACGACCAGCGGGGCGCTGAGGACTTCGGTCACGGCGGCGGCTCCTCGGGTCAGGCGCGGCGGTAGACGGGCGGGCGCTTCTCGGCGAAGGCGCGGGCGCCTTCCTTGGCATCGGCGGTGTCGAACACCGGCCAGCCCCGCTTGAGTTCGGCCGCGAGGCCGTCGGCCTCCGTCATGTCGGCCGTCTCGTACACGGAAGCCTTGACGGCCTCGACGGCGAGCGGGCCGCAGGCGTTGATCTGTTCGGCGATGGCGAGGGCCTTCTCCAGGGCGGTGCCATCGGGGACGACATGGCCGATCAGGCCCACGTCGGCGGCCTCCCTGGCCGAGTAGGGGCGGCCGGTGAGCAGCATCTCCAGGGCGTGGGTGCGCGGGATCTGCCGTGGCAGGCGCACCGTCGAGCCACCGATGGGGAACAGGCCGCGCTTGACCTCGAAGAGCCCGAAGGTCGCGGAATCCCCCGCGACGCGGATGTCGGTGCCCTGCAGGATCTCGGTGCCGCCGGCCACGCAGGGCCCCTCGACGGCGGCGAGCACGGGCTTGCGGGGGCGGTGGTGGCGCAGCATCGCCTTCCAGTGCAGGTCCGGGTCGGCCTTGAGCCGGTCGCGGTAGTCCTCGCCGCCCATGCCCTTGCCGGTCGAGGTGCCCGCGAGCGCCTTGAGGTCCATCCCGGCGCAGAAGGCGCCGCCCGCCCCGGTGAGCACGACGGAGCGCACGGCGTCGTCCTCGTCGGCGGCGACCCACCCGTCGTACAGGCCCACGAGCATCGGCAGCGAGAGCGCGTTCCTGGCCTCCGGCCGGTTGAGCGTGAGTATCAGCGTGGCGCCCTCGCGGCGCACGGAGAGATGTTCCGTACCACCCATAGCCGTCCTCCCGTCGTCAGACCTGGAACAGGTTGCAGGAGGCGACGTGCCAGTTCAATAGTTTTCTGACAGGTAGTCAGTTTTCTTCTGCGGGGGCCCTTCCCACTTGTGCGCGCCTCTGCTCTGATGACCGCCACACGGGGTGGCGGACGACCGCCGCACGGGATGGCGTCGGGGTCAGGAGGAGCGGTGGAGTACAACCTTGCCGACCTGTTCGAGTCGGTCGTCGACGTGGTGCCCGACCGTGCGGCGCTGCTGTACGTGGACCACCCCGGCACGGGCGCGGAGCGGAGCCTCACGTACGCGGAGCTGGACGCGGCCGCCAACCGTCTCGCGCACCATCTGATGGACCACGGCGTCAAGCCGGGCGAACATCTGGGCCTGCACCTCTACAACGGCGTCGAGTACCTCCAGACGGTGCTCGCGTGCCTGAAGGCGCGCGTGGTCCCTGTCAACGTCAACTACCGCTACGTGGAAGAGGAGTTGGCGTACCTCTACCGCGACGCGGACCTCGCCGCGCTCGTCTTCGACGCGGAGTTCGGCGAGCGGGTCGCCGCCGCGCTGCCGCGGGCGGAGAAGCTGCGGCATCTGATACGGGTCGGGGACGCGCCGCCCGGCACCACCGGCCCCGACGCGGTGGCGTTCGCGGAGGCGGAGGCGTCCGGGTCCCCGGAGCGCGGGTTCCCGGAGCGCTCGGCGGACGACCTGTTCATCATCTACACCGGCGGCACGACGGGCATGCCCAAGGGGGTGATGTGGCGTCAGGAGGACCTGTTCTTCTCCGGGCTCGGCGGGGGCGCGCCGACCGGCGAGCCGGTGACGAGGCCGGAGGAGGTGGCCGAGCGGGTGGCGGCCGGGGGCGACGGCATCACGTTCTTCCCGACCCCGCCGCTGATGCACGGCACGTCGACGCTCACCGCCTTCATCTGCTTCCACTTTGGCCAACGCCTGGTCATCCACCGCAAGTTCGCCCCCGAAGAAGTGCTGCGCACCATCGAGCGGGAGAAGGTCACCAGCGTGTCCCTGGTGGGCGACGCCATGCTGCGTCCCCTCATCGACGCCCTGAACGGCCCGCTGCGCGGCACCGACCTCTCCTCGCTCTTCAGCGTCTCCTCCTCGGGCGCGATCATGTCGGAGACGGTCCGCGCGCAGTTCGCGGCGCTCGCTCCGAACGTCATGCTCCTCAACAACTTCGGCTCGTCGGAGTCCGGCTTCAACGGCACCGCGACGGACGACTCGGGCCCCGAGAAGGGGTTCCGGCTGAGCGTCAACTCCCGTACGCAGGTGGTCGATCCGGCGACGTACGAGCCCGTGTCCCCCGGCGAGCCGGGCCGCATCGCCCAACGCGGCCATGTACCGCTCGGCTACTACAACGATCCCAAGAAGACGGCCGAGACCTTCTTCCAGCGCGGCGACGAACGCTGGGTGCTGCTCGGCGACATGGCCACGGTCGACGCCGAGGGCATCGTGACCGTGCTCGGCCGGGGCTCGCAGTGCATCAACACGGGCGGCGAGAAGGTGTACCCCGAGGAGGTCGAGCAGGCCCTCAAGTCCCACCCCGACGTCTACGACGCCCTGGTCGCCGGTGTCCCGGACGAACGCTGGGGCAACCGGGTCGCGGCGGTCGTCCAACTCCGCGACGGCGCCTCCCCCCTGGACCTGACCGCGCTCCAGAGCCACTGCCGCACCCACCTGGCGGGCTACAAGATCCCGCGCGCGGTGGTGTTCACCGATCACATTCAGCGGTCGCCGAGCGGTAAGGCGGACTATCGGTGGGCACGGGCGGTGGCGGCGGGATAGCGGTGGCAGTGGGGGATCAGCGGACCCGGCCCTGGCCGCGGCAGGTCCGGTCTTGGCCGCGGCCGCGATCTATGGAACGTTCGGCCCATGTCCCCTTTCGTGAATCCTCGGGCTTCGGGAGCCGCGTCCGACGCCACCGACGTCCTGTGGAGCGGCGTCCTCCTTGAGGTGTTCGCCGCCGAGACCGCCGGCGTGGAGATGCACGCGCTGGCGGAAGCCGAACTGCTCGCCGGGGTCGGTATCCACGGCGACCGCTATGCCACCGGACGCGGTCACTACGCGCACCTCCCCCACGCCGACCGGCAGTTGACCCTGATCGCCCAGGAAGTCCTGGACGCCGTAGAGGCCGAGACCGGCATTCGGCTCAGCGGCCAGGAGAGCCGACGCAACATGGTCACGCGGGGCGTGCCCCTCAACGACCTGGTCGGCACCTACTTCGCCATCGGCGACGCCGTCGTCTTCGGGGGCCGTCTCAACGTGCCGTGCGCCTACCTGGAACGACTGATCGACAAGCCGGTCTTCACGCCGCTCGTCGGCCGCTCCGGGCTGAACTGTCAGATCGTGCGGGGCGCCCGGGTCCGCCCGGGGCAGGTGATCCGGCCCTTGCCGGACTGGCCGGGTGATTCGTCTTCGCCGAACGGGCCCGGGGACCCGTCATGACGGTCCGACTGCTGATGGCCTCCCGTGTCGCCGCCGCACGGCTGGTGACGCCCGGAGTCCGCGAGATCGAGGTGGTGCCCCGCCACCGCGCCGAGTTCCCGCCGTTCCGGGGCGGCGACCACGTCCAGGTGCAGCACATGGACGGGACACGCAGGGACTACTCCCTCATCGGGCCCCCGACGGCGACCGACCGCTATCGGATCGCGGTCCTGCGGCAGCCCGCAGGCCGTGGTGGGTCGCTGCTCTTCCACGACGACCTGGACATCGGCGACGAGGTCTACGTCTCGTACCCCCAACCGGGCTTCGAGATCGACACGGAGGCCGGGCACCATGTGTTCGTCGCCGGTGGCATCGGCGTCACAGCGATCCTCGGGCTGCTGCACGAGCTTCCCGCCGGCAGCCGTGGCGAGGTCCACTACTGCGTGCCCTCGGCGGGCGAGGCGGCGTATCTGCCGGAACTCGCCGCCTGCGGGCTGCCCTTGACCGTCCACGACAGCTCCGCCGGCTCCCGCCTTGACGTCGGGAAGCTCGTCGCCCGCCTGCCTTCGTCCGCCACGATCTACCACTGCGGCCCGGGGCGGCTGATGGCCGCGATCGAGGCCGCCACGGCGGACCGGGCGCCGGAGCGGGTGCGCGGGGAGAGCTTCAGCACGGCCGTCCCGCCCGGTGAGCGCCGGGGCGAGCCGTTCCAGGCGCATCTGACGCTGTCGCGCAAGGCGGTCTCCGTGGCGGCGGACGAGTCGCTGCTCCACGCCCTTCACCGTCATGACGTCCGGCTCGAGTACTCCTGCGAGGGCGGCATCTGCGGTACGTGCGTGCTGCAGGTCCTCGACGGGGAGGTCGAGCACCGCGACGCCTGCCTGTCCGGTGACGAACGCGCCGCCGGTTACATGACCACCTGCGTCTCGCGGGGGCGCGGTGACATCTCCCTGCTCATGTGACCGGCCGATCACGCCGCCCGATACTGGAGCCCGGCGACGGCCTCACCCGCCGGAGAACCGGCCGCCCCACCGCACCGGCCCGCACCAGCCCGCACCAGCCCGCACCAAGGAGCGTCATGACCACCTTTGTCCTCGTCCACGGAACCTGGCTGGGAGGCTGGGTCTGGGACCGCGTCGCCACCCCGCTGCGCCGGCGGGGGCACACCGTCTTGACCCCCACCCTTCCCGGCCTGGCCGAGCGGCGGGCCGAAGCGCGCCCGGACACCGGCCTGGAGACCCACGTCAGCGACCTGGTGCGCTACGTCCGCGACGTCGACCGGCCGGTCGTCATGGTCGGCCACAGCTACGGAGGCATCGTCGCCCAGGGAGCCGCGGCCCGCCTCGGGGAGCAGGTGCGGCACCTGGTGTTTCTGGACGCCTTCCTCGCCGAGCCCGGGGAGTCCGCCTTCGACCTGCTGCCCTGGCTGGTGGACTTCTTCGCACCGGTCTCGCCCGACCTGCCGTGGCTGGCGGCACCGCTGCCCTTCGACTCCCTCACCGTCAGCGACGCCGGCGATCGCGCCTGGCTGGCGGGCGCCGTCACCCCGATGCCCCTGGCCACGCACCGCGAACCCGCACGTGACGCCCCATCGCCCCGTCCGAGCTCCTACTGGTTCTGCGCGGCCCGGCCCATGATGGCCGACATGCTTCCCCGGGCCCGCGCCCGCGGCATGGACGTCGTCGAACTCGACACGGCCCACGTGCCGATGGTCACGCACCCTCACCTGCTGGTGGAAAGGCTGCACACCACGCTGCCCGAGTACGAGCCGCGCCCCGCCTCATGACGCCATAGCGACACATCGGCACATCGGCACATCGGCACGTCGGCACATCGCTGCACGCCGTCACCCGCACACCGAACGCGACGCCCGCACCAGCGCCACCGTGTGCAGGGCGTCGAGCCGCTGTTCGTGCCGCACGTGCGCGGTCGTCACGGTGAGGACACCGGCGCAGTACGGTGCGCCGCGCGCGGGCGCCGACGCGGCGATGGCGCCGACCAGTTCGCCGTTGAGGCGGTTGATCCGCTCGCGCACCTCCGCCAGGTCGGGCCGCTCCGCCGGGGCCGACGCCGGGTCGGCGTCCCACTTCCGGTGCAGTGCTCGCTGCACCACCTTGTTGGCCTCGATCTGGTCCCGGAAGATCCGCACGGTCGCCCCGGGGTCCGCCCCGGCCTCCTCCGCCTGCCGCGCCACCGCGTCCAGCACCTGCTGCTCACGCGCGGGATCGTCGACCGGGCTGCCGGTGCCGTACTTCGCGGCGGCGACGAGGTCGGCGGTGGCGAGGCGTTGGGCGGAGAGGGCGGAGAGGGGGTGGAGCTGGGCGACGGCGCCCTGCCCGGCGGTCGCGGCTGACGCGGTGGGCGCGGCGACAGCCGTGCCCCCGCCCACCAGTAGCGCCACGGCGACGCCTGCGGCGGCACGCACACATCCGACGGGTGAGACGAGGCGCACGGGAAAACTCCTGGCTGATCAGATGCGGTCGGCGGCGATGAGCAGGTAGTGGAAGCTTCCCTCCTTGTACGCCGTCAGGAAGGGCTCCTCGATGCCGGTGGCCAGGGAGGAGCGGGCGCGCAACTCCCAGTAGGGGATGGCCGCGGCGGTGAGGTCGACGACGTTGAGGGGGACGAGGCCGTTGGCGGCGAGGGCCTTGAAGTAGTGGCTGCGGGGGTGGATGTTACAGGTGTAGTGCTCGTCTATGCGGCTGACGGCTTTGGAGCGCAGGCCGGTGACGTCGTTGGAGCAGCCGGTGACGCACACGTAACGGCCGCCGCGGGCCAACTGCCGGGCGTGTTCGGCGAAGAGCTCGAACAGGTCCACGTACATGGTGGACTCGTTGTTCCAGATCCCCTGGAAGGCACCGCCGGGCAGGTCGGTGTCGAGCATGTTGCGGAAGTGGAAGCGCACCTTGTCGTCGACGCCCCGCTTCATGGCCTGCGCGTTTGCGAACTCGGCCTGGGACCGCGAGATGGTGACGCCGTCGACCTCGCAGCCGAAGCGGGCGTGGGCCATGACGCTGGTGCCGCCGCGCCCGCAGCCTGCGTCGAGGAGCCGGTCGGCGGGCGTGCGGCTGCCGAGGTGGTCGAGGAGGACGTCGGCCTGGGCGGACTCCATGCGGTGCAGTTCCTCGACGATGCGCGCGTCCCGGGTCCGTTCGGGGCCCGCCAGGACGGAGGGGTCGTAGTCGCCGAGGCCGTAGTGGTGGTGGTAGAGGCCGTCGACATCGCCGAGGCGGAGGTTGACCGGGTCCTTCTCGTTGTTCCAGTAGTCCGCGACAGCCTTCTGGTAGGCGGTGCGCACCACTTGGGCCGGTGCTTCCGGGGTGGTCGTCATGGCAAGCTCCTTACGGCGTGCGTGATGTGCTTACGTGCGTGATGTGCGTATGCGCAGAAGGTGCGGGACGATCAGGCGCCGCTCGCGGCCTGGTAGCGGGCGCTGCCGCGGTGCCACTCGCGGTTGCCGCCGAGCCAGGCCCACACCCCGGCGAGGAAGCGTCCCAGGGCCGGTGACCCGGTCAGGGTCAGGGCCGCCGCCTCCCCCTCGAAGGTGCGGACGAGCTCGTCGTGGATCTCGACGCTGCGCTCGACGGCTTCCCGCGGCGAGCACTGCTCCTCCGCGGCGACGACCGTGGGCAGGTTGAAGTCCCGCCCGGAGGAATCGTGTTCCTTGGCCATCGAGTACAGGTCGTTGACCAGGGTGGACGCGGTGCCGGCCAGCGCGACGGCGCGGCGCACCCGCTGGTCGTCGTACTCGGCGGCGGTGAGCGCGTAGCCGTCGACGACGTCGATGAGGGCCAGACAGGGCACGAAGCTGTTGACCTGCCGGTGGGCGAGGTACTCCCACACGGCGGGCATCCGCTCCTCGGCCCGCCACGCGCCCTCTTGCGCGTACGCCACGAAGAGCGCGGCGACCTCCTGGCGCAGCCGGGTCACCTGGGTCCGGTCCGCGTACGGCACCAGTTGGGCGAAGCTGTCGCGCAGGGCGACGCGGACCGGGTCGGCGCGCAGGCCCTGGTCGGCCTCCCGGGCGTAGCGGAGCGGCGGATGGGTCGGGTCCATGGCCGTGTAGGCGAGGCCGAGGTGGGAGCCGAGCGCCTCGGGCCGGGAGCCCATGCTCTCGTCGTCGCAGTAGTAGTCGTCGGTGGCCCACTCCGCCAGTGCGCACCTGGCGGCCGCGAGCAGCCGCCGCGGGTCGTCGGTGCCGGGGTGGGCGAGCATCATCAGGCGCCCGAAGTCGGCCGCCCGGACCCTTTCGAGGCGGCCGGCGTAGATGCCCGTCTCCGCGGCCCAGGCGAGCAGGCGCTCGTTGACCTCCGTGGCGAGGGCGGGGTCGTCGCGCAGCGGCGGTGGGCAGTACAGCTCGGGGACCGCCGTGTCGGACGGCCCGCTCGTCGTCGCGGGCGCTTCGGGGGCCCGGGCGCGCGATCCCTGATGCCGGTCACCGGCCGGGGGCGGCACGGCGACGCGGGCAGCGGAGGTGCCGAGCCCGGTGGGGCCGGTGGGCAGCCGGGGCGGGAGGGAGCGAGCCCGGCCGGACAGTTCGCCTGGCGTGCCGCGCGTCTCGTGGGACAGCAGCGCGGCCACGAGCCGTGCCACGTCGTGACCGGCGGCGGGCGCCGTCATACGGGATAGCAGGGACACCGGTTCTCTCCGTTCGAAGACAGGTTCTCAGGTGTCTCGGGTGCCTTCGCGGCGGTGGGAGACACGGGCCCGGTGTCAGGCGTCGGGCGTCCGGTCGACCTCGACGTTCTCCAGCACACCGAGCGCGTCCGGGACCAGGACGGCCGCCGAGTAGTAGGTGCTGACCAGGTAGGAGATGACGGCCTGGTCGTTGATGCCCATGAACCGCACGTTCAGGCCCGGCTCGTACTCGTCGGGGATGCCGGTCTGGCGCAGGCCGACCACGCCCTCCGCGGCCTCGCCGGTGCGCATCGCCAGGATCGACGTGGTGCCGTCGGCCGCCACCCCCAGCTTGCCCAGCGGGTAGATCGGCACGCCCCGCCAGGCGGGCAGGCGATGGCCGTCGACCTCGGCGTCACCGAAGTAGATGCCGCGCTTGGTGCACTCACGGCCGAAGGCGGCGATCGCGCGCGGGTGCGCGAAGAACGCCTTGGTCTGGCGGCGCATGCTCAGCAGCTCGTCGAAGTCGTCGGGTGTGGGCGGCCCGGAGTGGGTGGAGACGCGCTGGCCGTGATCGGCGTTGTGCAGCAGGCCGAACTCGGGGTTGTTGACCAGCTCCCACTCCTGGCGCTCGCGCAGGGCCTCGATGGTCAGCCGCAGCTGCTGCTCGACCTGGTTCATCGGGTCGTTGTAGAGGTCGGCGACCCGGGTGTGCACCTTCAGTACCGTCTGGGCCACGCTCAACTCGTATTCGCGCGGCCGCAGTTCGTAGTCCACGAAGGTGCCGGGCAGTGCGGGCTCGCCCGCGTGCCCCGCGGCGAGCGCCACGTCGGCCTCGCCCCGCTTGTTCTGCGGGCGCCCCGCCTCGTCCTCGCGGCGCCGCACGTGGGCGCGGAGCCGCTCGTTCCGCCCGGCCACCTCCTCGTACGCCGCTCGCGGCAGGGCGAGCACGGTGCACGCGGTGACCGCGCGCGCGGTGAACGCCCACTCGCCGGCCTCGGTCCCCACCGTCTGGCCGCCGAGGTACCCGCCGTCGGCGACCGTGCCGAGCCGGGTCTCCTCGCCGTACTTGCCGGTGCCCACCTTCTGCACCTTGCCGTGCGCGATCAGATAGACGTGATCGGCGGGCTGTCCCGCCCGCGCCATCTCCTCGCCGGGCTGGAACTCGCGCTGCTGGAACCGCTCGGCGAGCGCCCGCAGCGCCTCGGCGTCGTCGAGGCCGCGCAACAGCGGCAGCTCGGCGAGCTCCGCGGGGACGACCCGGACGTCGGCGCCCTCCTGTACGAAGGTCACCCGCCCGTCGCCGACCGCGTACACCAGGCGCCGGTTGACCCGGTAGGAACCGCCGCTCACCTCCACCCAGGGCAGTGTCCGCAGGAGCCAGCGCGAGCTGATGCCCTGCATCTGCGGGACGGTCTTGGTCGTGGTCGACAGATTCCGCGCGGCCGCGATGCCGAGGCTCAACTGCGTCTGGCCCGCGTTCGGCTCCCGCGCGTCCTGCTGGTCCGGCGTCGCTTCGGTGCTCATCCCGGGTCTCCTCCAACGGCGTTGCGACAGATGCGGCGCGCGTAGCCCTCTGTTCCGGATGGGTCGGCAGAGGAGCGGCGCGACGCAAGTGAAACAACGTGCGATCGAAGGGGTCGAGGGTGATGAGGCGTGCGCGGCGCGTTTACGTCGCGGGTGCCGAGGCCGTCGTGCCCGCTCCGAGCGCCGTGGATCACCGCGGACGGCTCGCCGGGTGGCCGGATCGTTCCGGTGCCGAGGACGGCGGGATTTCTTCGAACAGCCGGGCGGAGGGCGGCCACACAGCGGGCGTGAGGGCTCGGACATCCGCCGATGACACCTCGTACGAAAGCCTTGCCAGAAGCCCGGAAACCTTGAATAACTGACCCCGACACAAGATCGGCCGAATGATCGGTCGCCCGGCACGGACGGGGGTACTCCAGATGGCGCGCACACCGGCACTGCTGGACGCGGCGGAGCGGCTCGGCCGCGCGGAGCTGGAGGCGCTGCAGCTCGAGCGGCTTCAGGACACCTTGCTGCACGCCTATGAGAACGTGCCCTTCTACCGGGCGGCGTTCGACGCGGCGGGGCTCGGGCCCGACGACTGTCACTCGCTCGCCGACCTGGCCCGGTTCCCCTTCACGACGAAGGCGGATCTGCGGGCGAACTACCCGTTCGGGATGTTCGCCGTGGAGCAGTCGGAGCTGCGGCGGCTGCACGCGTCGAGCGGCACCACCGGGCGCCCCACCGTCGTCGGCTACACCGAGCAGGACCTGAACATGTGGTCCGACGTGGTGGCCCGGTCCATCCGCGCGGCGGGTGGACGGCCGGGGCAGAAGGTCCATGTGGCGTACGGGTACGGCCTGTTCACCGGCGGCCTCGGCGCGCACTACGGCGCCGAGCGGCTCGGCTGCACCGTGATCCCCGCCTCCGGCGGCATGACCGCGCGCCAGGTCCAGCTCATCCTGGACTTCCGCCCGGAGATCATCATGATCACGCCGTCGTACATGCTGACCCTCCTGGACGAGTTCGAGCGCCAGGGCATCGATCCGCGGACGACCTCGCTCCAGGTCGGCATCTTCGGCGCGGAGCCGTGGACGGAGGCGATGCGGCGCGAGATCGAGGAGCGGTTCGCGATCGACGCCGTCGACATATACGGGCTCTCGGAGGTGATCGGCCCCGGAGTCGCCCAGGAGTGCGTGGAGACCAAGGACGGCCTGCACATCTGGGAGGACCACTTCTACCCCGAGGTCGTCGACCCGGTCACGGGCGAGGCGCTGCCCGACGGCGAGCACGGCGAGCTGGTCTTCACCTCCCTCACCAAGGAGGCGCTGCCCGTCATCCGCTACCGCACCCGGGACCTGACGCGGCTCCTTCCCGGTACGGCGCGGGTGTTCCGGCGCATGGAGAAGGTCACCGGGCGCAGCGACGACATGGTCATCCTGCGCGGGGTGAACCTCTTCCCCACCCAGATCGAGGAGATCGTGCTGCGCACCCCGGGGCTCGCCCCGCACTTCCAGTTGCGGCTCACGAAGGAGGGCCGCATGGACGCCCTCACCGTGCGCGTGGAGGCCCGCTCGGACGCGCCGCCCGAGCGGCGCGACATGGCCGCCCGGGAGATCGCGGCGGCGGTGAAGGACGGCATCGGCGTCTCGGTCGCCGTGGAGGTCGTGGACCCGGAGACCATCGAGCGGTCGGTGGGGAAGTTCAAGCGGATCGTGGATCTGCGGGGGAAGTGACCCGGGCGCGCGGCCGCCCGCGCCATGACGGCGCCGCCTCCGTCAGCCGGTGCTGAAACGGTCCCGCAGTTCCCTCTTGAGGATCTTCCCGCTGGCGTTGCGCGGCAGCGCGTCCACGAACAGCACGCGCTTGGGCGCCTTGAAGTGGGCGAGCTGTTCGCGTGCGTGGGCGATGAGTTCGGCTTCGGTGACGTCTTCGCCGCGTACGACGACGGCCGTGACGGCCTCGATCCAGCGCTCGTCGGGCAGGCCGATCACCGCGGCCTCGGCGACGGCGGGGTGGGTGTAGAGCGCGTCCTCGACCTGGCGCGAAGCGACAAGCACTCCCCCGGAGTTGATGACGTCCTTCACCCGGTCCACGACGGTGAAGTAGCCCTCCGCGTCGCGCACGGCGAGGTCGCCCGAGCGGAACCACCCGTCGCGGAACGCCTCGGCGGTCTCTTCGGGCTTGTCCCAGTAGCCCACGCACAACTGCGGTGAGCGGTACACCACTTCGCCCTGCGTGCCGTCCGGCACCTCCTTGCCCGCCTCGTCGACGACCTTCGCCTCGACGAACAGGACGGGCCGCCCGCAGGAGTCCATGCGGCCCTCGTGCTCCTCGGGGCCGAGCACCGTGGCGAGCGGCCCGATCTCGCTCTGGCCGAAGCAGTTGTAGAAGGCCAGGCCGGGAAGGCGGGAGCGCAGCCGCTCCAGGACCGGCACCGGCATGATCGACGCGCCGTAGTACGCCTTGCGCAGGGCGCTCAGGTCGCGGGTGGCGAACTCCGCGTGGTGCGACAGGCCGATCCACACGGTGGGCGGCGCGAACAGGCTGTCGGCGCGGCCGGCCTCAACCAGGTCGAAGATCCGGGCGGCGTCCGGCGCGTCGAGGATCGTGTTCTCGGCGCCCACCGCCAGATACGGCAGCAGGAACACATGCATCTGGGCGGAGTGGTAGAGCGGCAGCGAGTGCAGCGGCCGGTCGGACTCCCTCAGGTCCAGGGCGTGCACGGCGCTCATGTACTCGTGCACCAGGGCCCGGTGGGTCATCATCGCGCCCTTGGGCAGGGCGGTGGTGCCCGAGGTGTACAGGAGTTGGGCGAGGTCCTCGGAGTCCGGCTCGGGGCCGTCGTACGGGCCGGTGGTGGCGAGGCGGGCGAGGAGCGAGTCGTCGCTGTCCCTGAGCGGCAGGACGGTCACGCCTTCGGGGAGCCGGGCGGCGATGTCGGGGTCCGCGAGGACGAGGGCGCTGCCGGACTGCCGGACGATGTACGCGAGGTCGTCGCCGGTGAGGTTCTGGTTCACCGGCACATGGACGAGGCCCGCGCGGGCGCAGGCCAGGAAGCCGATGAGGTAGGCGTCCGAGTTGTGGGCGTAGGCGCCGACGCGGTCGCCGCCGGCCAGGCCCGTTCCGCGCAGGACGCCGGCCGCGCGCGAGACGGCGTCGTCCAGTTCGGCGTACGTCCAGGCGCGGTCGCCGTAGCGCAGGGCGGTGCGGGCCGGTGTCCGGCGGGCGCTGCGCCGGAGGATGCCGTCGACCGTGCTGCCGCGTACACCGGTCGTCGTCGCGCTGTCGTGTCCACCCGTCATGAGCGTGATCCTGTGCGGGCCACCGGGCGCCGGTCAAGGCCCGTGCGCGACGTACATCGCCCCCGCGTGGGCGCTCCGGACAGATCACATACCGCTTGGTGCGCTCCACCAGCCCCTGCTCTCACACCAGTTGGGAGGCACGATGCGCTTACGCACCGGACCCGCCGTGGCGTTCGGCGCCGCGCTGCTCACGGCCTCGGCCCTGCTGTCGCCCGTGGCGACGGCGGCGCCCTGTCGTCCGCGTCCACGAATCTCGCGAGCGACCAGTACTTCCGCGGCGTACGCGACACGGGCACCGTGGAGAAGCTGCTGAAGCAGAACCGCGTGGTGTCGTCGGGCTGCAGTTGGCCGATGCGGCCTCTCAGGCGGTGCGAGGGGGGACGCTCGGCAGGTGGTCGTCGACATTTCTGGTCATCGCCGTCAGGGCGCGGGAGACCTCGGCGCTGATGCGTTCCGCTGTCGCCCGGTCGAAGAGCTCGGTGGCGTAGATGAGGGTGCCGGTGATGCCGCCCAGGTCGGGCTGCTCCGAGAGCTGGAACAGCAAGTCGAAATCGGTATGGGGTACGGGCACCGGGCGGAACTGGGCCGCGAGTCCCGGAAAGCCGAGGGTCTCGTGACCGCGCAGCGCGGTGTACGTGACGGCGACCTGGAACAGCGGGTGCCGCGCGAGCGACCGCTCCGGGTTCACCAGCTCGACGAGCCGGTCGAAGGGGTACTCCTTGTGATCGTGCGCGGCGAGCAGGCGGTCCCGGACCTGCCCGATCAGTTCGCGGTAGGTCGGACGCCCGGAGGCATCGGCGCGCAGCACCACCGTGTGCACGGCACAGCCCACGAGGCCGTCCAACGCCTGCGTGTCACGGCCGCTGACGACGACGCCGACCGGAATGTCCTGACCCGCTCCCATGCGGGCGAGCGCGGCGACGAGTGCGGCGTGCCAGATCATGTAGCCGCTGGCGCCACAGTCGCGCGCGATCCGGTGCATCCGCTCGTGGGTCGTGGCGGTCACGGAGAACGTGACGCCGGCGGCGCGCTTGTCGGCCACCGCGGCTCGGGGGCGGTCCAGGGGCAGGGCCAACTCGTCCGGGAGTCCGCTGACGGCCGCGCGCCAGTACCCGGCCTGGGACGCGGCGAGACTGCCGGGCTCGGCTTCGTCGCCCATGCGGGTGTGGAGCCACTGGGCGTAGTCGGCGTACTGCGGGGCGGCCGCGGGCCAGGTGGGGGGCTCGTCCTGGAGCCTGCTGCCGTAGGCGGCTGCGAGATCCCGCAGGAGGGGGACCAGCGACTCGCCGTCGACGGCGATGTGATGCATGACGAGGAGCAGCACGTGCCGGTCGGCGGCGACGCGGAGGAGCCGGATGCGCAACGGCGGTCGGCTCAAGAGGTCGAAGCCGGTTCGGAGTTGCGCCTCGATCGCGGCGTCGAGTCCGTCCTCGGTCACGTTGGCCCCCATCAGGTCGAGGGGGGCGGACTCGGGCGGCAGGATCCGCTGGACGGGGCCCTGCTCGGTGTACGGGTAGACGGTCCGCAGGATCTCGTGGCGGGCGACGACGTCCTGCAGGGCGGCGCGGAGTGCGGCCGTGTCGATTTCGCCCCGCAGGTCGAGGGCCGTGGTGGTGAGGTAGTCCGGCTGATGGCCCGCCAAGTAGTGGATGGTCCACAGACGTTCCTGGGCGGGTGACAGCGGGGTCTCGCCGGGACGGGGGCTCGACGGCGACCGGGGCGGGAGTGCGGGATGTGCGGTCGGGGTCTGTGGGGTGTCGGCGAGGCGTCGGTCCAGCGCGCCCACGGTGGGCGCGTCGAAGAGGTCGCGCATCGTGACGCGTGCGTCGAGTGCGGCGCGCAGACGGCTCACCAGCCGCATGGCGGCCAGTGAGTTGCCGCCCAGCGCGAAGAAGTCGGCGTCGGTGGCGACGCTGTCGACGCCGACGCCGAGGGCTTCGGCGAACAGGGCGGCGATGACCTCCTGGCGTGGCGTGCGCGGCCCGTGAGCACCGTTGGCGGCGGGCGCGGGCAGGGCGGCCGTGTCGACCTTGCCGTTGGCGGTCAGGGGAAGGGCGCCGACCGTGACGATCGACGCGGGGACGAGATAGCCGGGAAGACGGGCGGCCAGCCGCGCGCGCAGCTCCGCCGGGTCGACGGCGGTACGGGGGACGACGTACGCGGTCAGTGTCTTGCCGCTGCCCGCGGTGTGGGCGGCCACGGCCGCGGCGGCGACCTCGGGCTCGCGGCACAGCGCCGCCTCGATCTCGCCGGGGTCGACGCGGAACCCGTTCACCTTCAGCTGCCGGTCGACCCGGCCGAGGAAGTGCAGTCGGCCGCTCTCGTCCCAGCGCCCGAGGTCGCCGGTGCGGTACAGACGGGAACCGGGTGCGCCGTGCGGGTCGGCGACGAACCGTTCCGCCGTGAGGGCGGGAGCGCGGTGGTATCCGGACGTGAGTCCGGCCCCGGCGACGTATATCTCGCCGGGGACTCCGGGCGCGACGGGCCGCAGCGCCGCGTCGAGGAGCGAGACGGACGTGTTGTCGATGGGCCTGCCGATGGGCAGTGGCTGGTCGTCGAAGGGCCCCTCGGGAATCGGGTGGCCCAGGGCGAAGGTGGTCGTCTCGACAGGACCGTAGTAGTTGATGACCCGCAGGCCGGGGTTGGCCTGCCGGGCGCGGCGGACGGCGGCCGGCGAGACGACGTCGCCGCCGGTGGACACCTGGCGCAGCGCGCCGAGGATGCCGGGTGCCTGTTCGGTGATCAGGTCGAACAGGCCGGCGGTGAACCAGGCGGCCGTGACCCGGCCCTCGGTGATGACGGCGGCGTAGTCGTCGAGGCCGAGGTCACCGGCGGGCGCGAGCACCACCTGGCGGCCGGTGAGGAGGGGTGTCCACAGCTCGTAGACCACTGGGTCCCAGGTGTGGGAGGAGTGGAAGAGCACCCGCTCGTGCGCGTCCCCGCGAAAGGCGCGGTCGTGTGCGCGCGCCACGATGTTGCCGTGGGTGACGGCGACGCCCTTGGACATGCCGGTCGAGCCCGAGGTGAACATCAGGCAGGCGGGTGCGTCGGGCGGAACGTGCAGACCGGGGTCGGTCGCGGGCTCGGTGGCCGCCTCGGCTTCCGCGTCCGCCAGTCCGTCCAGGAGCAGTTCCGCACCGGCGTGGTGGAGCAGTTCGCGGACGGCAGTGGGCGGCAGGTCCTGGCGCAGCGGGACGCAGACCGAGCCGAGCTTGGCGAGGGCGAGGAAGGCGACGGCGACCTCGACGGAACGCTCCAGGCGCAGGCCGACCGGCGTGCCGGGGCGCACGCCGCGGCGGCGGAGGTGGTGGGCGAGCCGGTTGGCACGGGAGTTGAGCTGTCCGTAGCTGATCGGCCGGTCGGCCGTCCACAGGGCGGGGCGGCCGGGGTCGGCGTGGACGATCGCTTCGAATGCCTGCGGGAGCGAGTGGGACGGCACCGGGGTGGCCTGACCACGGCCTCGGGCAAGGAGGCGGCCGCGGCGCTCGGGGCCGAGCAGGTCGAGGTCGCGGACGCGGAGGGTGTCCTGCTCCGCCAGCGCCCGGCAGGCGTCGGCGACGAGCCGCCAGATGTCCTCGATGTCGCCGAACCGGGCAAGGCGCCCGGGTTGGAGGTAGAAGCGGAAGTCGAGCCGGCCGGCGCGCGGCAGCACCGCGACGGCGAGGGGGTAGTGGGTGGCGTCGTGGACATCGACTCCGGTGACCCGCAGGCTCCCTTCCGCCGCGCTGAAGTCCTCCGACTCCAAGGGGTAGTTCTCGAAGACGAGCAGGGTGTCGAAGAGGTCGCTGGTGCCCGCCGCCGCCTCGATGGCGGCAAGGCCGAGGTGCTCGTGGTCGAGGAGGCGTACGCGGGCCGCCTGGACAGCCGCGGCGAGGTCCTGGAGCGGAGCGGCCGCGTCGATACGGACCCGGGCGGGCACGGTGTTGATCAGCAGACCGACCATCTCCTCGGCCCCGTCCAGGCCGACGGGCCGGCCGGCGACCGTCACGCCGAAGACGACGTCGTCCTGTCCGGTGAGGTGGCCGAGCACCAGTGCCCATGCCGTCTCGACCAGGGTGTTGACGGTGAGCCCGTGGTGGGCGGCCCGGGCGGTCAGCGCGGCGGTGGTCTCCTGCGGCAGGGTGAAGGTACGCAGCGTCGACGGCTCCGGACGGGCGTGCGGCTCGGGACGGGTGTGCGCGCCCGCACCGCCCACTCGGGTCGGCTCGGCGCCGTCGAGCTCCCGACGCCAGGCATCCTGGGCACGGTCGGCGTCCTGGGATGCCAGCCAAGCCAGGTGGCGCCGGTACACCGGCGCCGGCGGCAGCGCCGTTCCGTGGTACAGCGCGAAGAGTTCATGGAACAGGATCGGTACGGACCAGCCGTCGAGCAGTACGTGGTGATGGGTGAAGGCCAGGGACCAGCGCCGGGCACCCGTGCGGGCCAGCGTGAACCGCAGCAGCGGTGGCTGATGCAGGGGGAACGGCCACCGGTCCTCGGTCAGGTGCTCGCGGAGCCGGGCGGCGGGCACCGGCCCCGAGGCCGGGTCCAGGGTCCGCCAGGGCAGTTCGACCCGCGAGGGAATCACGCACAGCGGGTCCGTGCCCTCGTCCATGCGGAACGCGCCGCCCAGATGGGGGTGACGGCGCAGCAGGGACTCGGCGGCCGCACGGAGGCGTTCGGGGTCGACGTCGCCGTGCAGGGTGAGGACGAGTTGGACGACATAGGGGTCGTGGAGGTCCGCGGCGTCCGTCGGGGCGGTGTGGTCCACGGCGCCCGTGGGAGCGCTGTGGTCCGCGGCATCCGTGGGCGCGGTGAGCGAGTGGAACAGCAGACCTGACTGCAGCGGCGCGGTGGGCAGCAGCTCGGCCAGGGGCCCCATCTCGGCTTCGAGGTGGTCGATGTGCGCCTGGGTGACGGAGACCAACGGGAAGTCGGACGGAGTGTGTTCGCCCTCGGCGGTGTCCGCGTAGTGCTCGACGAATGTGGCGAGCACCGCCCGCCAGGCCCGCGCCAAGCCGTCGACCTCGGTCCGGTCGAGGACTCCCCCGGCCCAGGTGCAGGCGAAACTGAAGTGCGGACCGTGGTCACCGGGCTCGACGAAGGCGTCGATCTCCAGGGCGTGGGCGACGGGCAGCGCCGCGTCGGCCTCCCCGCGCAGCGAACCCGGCAGCGGCTCCCAGGCACCACCGTCGGCACCGGGGCCGTCTCCGGTGTCGAAGCGGCCCAGGTAGTTGAAGCCGATCGACGCGGCGGCGGCCAGGCGGGCGCGGACCTCGGGGTCGGGGCCGTAGCGCAGCAGGCCGTAGCCGACGCCCTTGTGCGGCACAGTGCGCAGCCGCTCCTTCACCCGCTTCGCCGCGGCATCCAGGCCCGTACCGTGTGCCGTCATGCCGTCCCAGTCGTCCACCCGGGCGTCGAGCGGCACCGGGTGGATGACGGTGAACCAGCCGACGGTGCGCGAGTTGTCGAGGTCGGCCACCTCGTCCAGGTCGAGGTCGCGGCCGTGGCCCTCGATGTCGACGAGGAAGGGCCCGTCGGCGGACTGGTCGGATCGGTGGTGCAGCGCTACGGAGAGGGCGGCGAGGAGGATCTCCGGGACGCCTGCGTGGAAGCGCTGGGGGACGGCGGTGAGCAGGGCCCGGGTGGCCTCCGGACCGAGGGAGAAGCGGAGGGTGGTGGTGTCGCCGACGGTGTCCCGGGAGGGGTCGAGGGGCCGCCGGCCGAGGAGGTTGCACGCGGTGGCTTCGGTCCACCATCGGGTCTCCGCCTCGGACGGGGTGGCCTCGGCCAGCCTCCGGGCCCAGGTGCGCAGCGGCGTCGGAACGGGTGGCAGTACGGCGGGACGCCCGGCGACGGCGGCGGCGTGGGCGGCCGCCAGATCGGGGAGCAGGATGCGCCAGGACACGGCGTCGACCGCCAGATGGTGGATCACGACCAGAAGACGGCCTCCGCTTCCGTCGTCCAGCCAGACCGCGCGCAGCAGGGCGCCCTCGCGGGCCGACAGGCGGCGCCGGGCCGGCGGCCGCTGGCGTTCCGCCTCGGCCTGTACGTCATCGGTGGGCACACGGGAGAAGCACGCCTCGGCACGGACCGCTCCGGGGGACTGGATCCGGAGGGTGGATTCGGTGTCCTGGGAGTCGGGCGCGACGAGCCGCAGGGCGTCGTGGTGGTCGAGGAGTGTCTGAAGGGCGGTGAGCAGGGTGGCCTCGGTGGCATCAGAGGGCACTCGGCAGACGACCGACTGGGCGAAGGTGTCGCCGGGTTCGCCCAGTTCGGCGAGCCGGCGCATGATGGGCGTGCGCGGGAACTCGCCGACGGCTTCCTCCGGGGTCCCGGAACGGGCGGGCAGGGACGAGGGCTCGGCGGCCCGCACGAGCGCCGCCGGGGTCGGCTGTTCGAAGACGTCCCGGGGGCTGATCAGGACTCCGGCCGCCCTGGCACGGTTGACCAGACGAATGGCGAGGATGGAATCCCCGCCGAGCCGGAAGAAGTCGTCGTCCGGGCCGACGTGTTCGGTCCCGAGGAGCGCGCCGAAGAGGGAGACGAGCAGGTCGGTGCCCGGCACTTCGGGAGCGCGGCCGGACCCTGCGGGCCGCGTGGCTGCGGGCGGGGCCGGTGCGAGCGTCGCCGGTGCAGGCGTCGTCGGAGGAGGAGGCGTCGCCGGGCGCAGGGCGGCGCGTTCTTCCGCGTCGAGGACGGCGACGGAGTCGAACGGCCGCTGCGGGGCGTCCAGTACGGCGTCGACGAGGCGTCTCAGAACACGCAGGAAGAGCTCGACGGTCCCCCGCTTGTACGCGTCGGCGTTGTACTCGAGTACGCCGTCGAAGCCGCCGACGGCGTTCTGTGTGAACTCGAAGAGCAGGTCGAACTTGGCCATCGACCGGCTGAGTTCGACAGGGGTGCAGCGCAGCCCGGTGAGAGCGGGCACGGCCTGTTCCCCGGAGTGGAGCATGACCATGACCTGGAACAGCGGGTGGCGCCCGAGCACACGGGGCGGGTGCACGGCGTCGACGACCCGGTCGAAGGGAACCTGGTGCGCGAAAGCGCTGAGGTCGGTCTGTCGTGCCCGGTCGACGACGTCGGCGAAGCCGGGACTGCCGGCCAGGTCGGTGCGCAGCACCACCGTTTCGGCGAAGAATCCGATGAGGTCGTCGACGCCTGCCGTGTCACGGCCCGCGGTGACGGTACCGACGGGGATGTCGGTGCCCGCGCCGAGCCTGCTCAGGAGGCAGGCGACCGCCGCGTGCAGCACCATGAACGGGGTGGCGCCGCGCGCGGCGGCCAACGCGGTGATGCGGCGCCCCAGTTCGGGTTCCCACGCGAAGGTGACGGCGTCGCCCCGGTGAGCGGGAGCGGGCGCCGGCTCATGATCCATGGGCAGACAGAGCGCGTCGGGCAGGCCGTCGAGCGTCCGCCGCCAGTGGTCCAGTTCGGTGGCGAGTCTGCTGTCCGGCTTCTCGGCGCTGCCCAGGCGCTCGCGTTCCCACAGCGCGTAGTCGGCGTACTGGACGGCGAGCGGGGGCCAGGCCGGGGCCAGGCCCTGCGTTCTGGCGCCGTAGGCGGTGGACAGGTCACGGGCCAGGGTGCGCAGCGAGTGCTCGTCGGCGACGATGTGGTGCAGGACGGTCAGCAGTGCGTGCTCGTCGGCTCCGCTGGTGAACAGGGTGGTGCGCCAAGGGAGTTCGGTGGTGAGGTCGAATCCCCGGCTCGCCTCGGCGCGCAGCTCGGCGTCGAGTGCGGAGGCCGGCACATTGCGCACCGTGAACGGGGTCGTCGGTCGCTCCAGCACCAGCTGGGAGGGTTCTTCCCCGGTGTCGGGGAAGAGGGTGCGCAGGCTTTCGTGCCGTTCCTGGATGTCGTCGAAGGCGGCACGCAGCGCCTCCGTGTCCACCGGACCTTTCATACGGACGGCCAGCGGGACCAGGTAGGTGGTGGCCCGGCCTTCCATCCGGTGCAGGAACCACAGCCGGCGCTGGGCGTAGGACGCGGGGACGCGCGTGGGGCGGGGTACGGCTGTCAGGGGGCGGGCCGCCGCTGCGGTGCCGCTGTCGGGGTGCCTGACGAGGTCGGCGAGGCCCGTCACGGTCGGGGACGCGAACACGTCGCGTACCGAGACGGGTGTGCCCGAAGCGTCGGCGAGCCGCTGGGCGAGCCGGTTGGCCGACAGCGAGTCCCCGCCGAGAGCGAAGAAGCTGTCGTCGAGGCTCACCGTGTCGCCGCCCACGCCCAGGACGTCGGCGAACAGCCCGTGCACGAGCGCGTCGAGCTCATCGTCCGGTGCCGGGGCGGCCCGTTCCGTTCGCCCCGGTCGCAGGGCACGCAGCCGCCGCTGGTCCAGCTTCCCGTTGGGGGTGAGCGGAAGGGCGTCGACGAGGTGCACGACGGAGGGCACCATGTGGGCGGGGAGCCGGGCCGCCACGGCGTCGCGGATCACCCGCGGGTCCGGGGCCGCCGATCCGGTGGCGTCGGCCACGACGTAGCCGGCGAGGCGCCGGTCGCCCGGCAGGTCCTCCGTGGCCAGGACGGCCGCGGCCTTGATGCCGGGCAGGCCGCTCAGTGCGGCTTCCACCTCTCCCGGTTCGATCCGGAAGCCGCGGATCTTCACCTGCCGGTCGGCGCGGCCCAGGTACTCCAGCCCGCCGTCCTCGCGCCGTCGGGCCAGGTCGCCGCTGCGGTACATCCTCTCCCCCGGCGCCGCGAACGGGTCGGCGACGAAACGCTGCGCGGTCAGGCCGGAAAGGCCGTGGTAGCCGCGCGCGACGCCGGCGCCCGACACGTACATCTCACCCGGCAGACCGGGCGGTACGGGTCGCAGCGCCGCGTCGAGCACATGGACGCGCAGGTCGGGCAGCGGCGTCCCGATGAGGCTCCCCGCGCCTGCCGCGGCGGCGTCGACGCCAAGATGCCTCGCGGTCACATGGACCGTGGTCTCGGTGATCCCGTACATGTTGACCAGGCGGGGCGCGGTGTCGGCGTGCCGGGCGTACCAGTCGAGCAGCCGCCACGGTTCCAGCGCCTCGCCGCCGAAGATGACGTACCGCAGCGCGAGCCGGTCCCCCACCGCCGGGCGCCGGGCGTCGGCCTCGGCGAGCTGGGTGAACGCGGAGGGCGTCTGGTTGAGTACCGTCACCTCCTCCCGGACGAGGAGGTCGAGGAACTCGTCCGGGGAGCGGGCGGTGTCCTCCCCTACGACGACGAGGCGGCCGCCGTGCAGCAGGGCGCCCCACAGCTCCCAGACGGAGAAGTCGAAGGCCGTCGAGTGGAAGAGGGTCCACACGTCGTCGGCGCCGAACCGGAATTCCTGCTCGGTCGAGGTCAGCAGCCGGGCGACGTTGGCGTGCGTGACGACGGCGCCCTTGGGCCGGCCGGTGGAACCCGAGGTGAAGATGGTGTAGGCGGGATCGTCGGGTCGGGGGCGGCGGGCCGGCTGTCGTTCGCTGTCCGGGGCGGACGGCTCGTCGAGGCGCAGCACGGGGATGTCCGGGGCCGGTGGCGCGTCGTGGCCGCGGGTGATCAGCAAGGCGGGCGCGGCATCGGTGAGGGTGGCCAGGAGCCGCTCAGCCGGGTACGAGGGGTTCAGCGGCACATAGGCGGCACCGGCTTTGAGGACGCCCAGGATCGCCACGACGAGGTCGAGCGAGCGCGGCAGCGCGATGGCCACGGACCGGCCGGGCCGCACCCCGCGCCCCGCGATCCGGCGGGCCACCTCGTTCGCCCTGTCGTCGAGCTGCCGGTAGCTCAGGGCCTCGCCGTCGTGGACGACGGCCGTCGCGTCGCCCCTGGCACGGGCCTGCCGCTCGAACAGGTCGACGAGGGTCCCGGACGGTCGTGCCGCGCTTCCGGTGGGGCGGGCGGGCGCGTCGGTCAACGCGAGGCGGCCGGTCGTCAGCGCGTCGGGCGCATCGGCGATAGCGGTCAGCGCCGTGAGGAGGCGCCTCTGGTGGGCCGTGATGTCCTGCTCGGTGTACTGGGTGGCGGAGGCGTCGATGTCGACGCGCAGCGCGGCCTCGCCGTTGTCGTACACGCCGATGGAGAGTTCGTCGCTCTGCCCGGGTGAGCCCTCGTGGACGGTCGCCCGGTGTCCGGCGAACTCCAGGTCGGCGTCCATGGACATGAGGTTGACCGTGGGGCCGACGATCCGGCGTCCGTCGGCGAGCGCGCCGACATCGCGGACGATGTCCTCCAGGCGGTACCGCTGGTGCCGGAGTACGGCCGTGATCTCCGTGCTCGCGGCCCGCGCGAGGTCCGCCACCGGGCGAGCGGGGTCGACGGCGAGGCGGAGCGGCACCACGTTGGCGGCGGTACCGAGCGCGGAGCGGGCCGCCCTGCCGACCCGGCCCGGCACCGAGAGGCCGAGGACGACATCGCGTTGCCCGCTGTCGGCGTGCAGCAGCATGGCGGTGGCCGCGCACACCAGGGAAGGCCATTGGACGTCCCACGCTTCGGCCTTCGCCCGCAGCCGCACCCACGGGTCCGGGTCCAGGCGGGCGGAGCGCCGGAGGTGGCCGAAGGAGCCGGGCGGCACCGGCCCCTGGGCCAGGACGGGGGCGTCGTCCAGGCCGGCGAGTTTCTCCGCCCAGAACGCGGCGTCGTCGCGAAAGCGGGCGGAGGCGCGGTAGCGGGCGTCCTCGGTGAGCAGGGTCTCCACCCGGTCGAAGACTCCGTCGTCGACGGGCTGCCCCGAGCACAACGCGCTGTAGGTGCTGGCCACACGCCGTATGAACGTGGCGACTCCGACGCCGTCGAACAGCAGATGGTGCAGGCGCAGGCACCACAGGTGGTCCGTCTGCGAAGCCCTGATCAGAGAGTGCTCGAACAGCGGCGCCACCGAGAGGTCGAACGGTTTCTCGTACTGTGCCTCGATGAACCGCGCGGCGGCCTCCATCGGCCGTTCGGCGCCCGATACGTCGATGCGGCGCAGTGCCCAGTCGGGCACCGCCTCGACGAACTGGCGGGCCCCGTCCGGGGTGTTGGCGAACCGCACGCGCAGGGTCTCGCTGCCGTCGACCACGACGCGCAGCGCCTGCTCGAACCTGTCCGCGTCGACGGGGCCGTGGATGTGGACGTACTGGCCGACGACGTAGCGCAGGCCTGTCGGGTCCAGCTCCTGCCCGAACCACAGGCCCGCCTGGGCCGCCGACAGGTTCCGTCCCTCTTCGCTGCGCACGGCCTACTCTCCCTCCAGCCGGCCGAGTTCACCGGCGAGCACCTTGCCCACCTCGGCCAGTGAGTCGGGGTTGCCCATGTCGGCGTGGAGGAATCGACTGTCGATGACGCGGATCCGGCCGTCCTGCACGTAGGGCAGCCATGAGTCGACGGTCATCGGGACCGACGCGTCCTGGCGTCCCGCGAAGAAGAGGACATCGCCCCGGAAGACGTCCGGCCGGAAGGTCCGGCCCAGTTTCAGGTTGTTGCTGTACACGCTTCCCATGCCGATCAGATGCCGCTCGGCGACGCCGGACAGCACGCTGTCGGTGCTCTGTACGAGCTCCAGGAACCGCTCGGTGGTCAGCTCGTCGAGGCGCAGTCCGGCGGGCTGGACTCCGGCGAACGCCAGCAGCGTGGCGAACATCGCGCGTGCTCCGCCGAACGCGTCCTCCGGCGGCAGCGACGGGTGGTCGGCGATGACGTACGAGTCGAGGAGCGCGAGCAGCCCGACGCGTTCCCCCGCCGCCTGCAGCCTGGTCGCCGCGGCATGCGCCACCATCCCGCCGAACGACCAGCCCAGCAGGTGGTAGGGCCCCTTCGGCTGGATGCTCCTGATCTGCGCCACGTAGTCGTCGGCCATGTCCGCGATGTCGCCGGGCAGCGGCTCGTCCCCGCCCAGGCCGCGGGCCTGGAGCGCGTAGACCGGGTGATCCGCACCGAGTTGGCGCATCAGCACCGAGTACATCCAGCCGACTCCGCCTGCCGGGTGCACGCAGAACAGCGCGGGGCGGTCCCCGGTGCGGCGCAGCGGCAGGACGACGTCGAACGCGAAGCGTTGGTCGTCCGTTCCCAGTCGCTCGGCGAGGGCGGCCACGGTCGGCGCGACGAACAGGGTCGCGGTGTCGACGCCGGTGCCCCACGTCAGCTCGATCCGCCTGGCCAGTTGGGCGGCGAGCAGGGAGTGGCCGCCCAGGTCGAAGAAGTTGTCGTCGATGCCGACGGCCGACAGGCCGAGGGTCTCGGCGAACAGCTCGCAGAGGTGTTTCTCCTGCACCGTTCGCGGGGCCCGTCCCGCTGTCGTGCCGGGTGCCTCGGGGTCCGGCAGCGCGGCGTGGTCGATCTTCCCGCTCCGTGTGCGGGGCAGGTCGGGCAGGACGACGACGGCGGAGGGCACCTGATGGGCGGGGAGCACCTCGCGCAGTCGTCGGGGCAGCTCGGTCGGCAGCGCCGCCGCGACGCCCGCCGTGGCCGGTTCGTGCACGGCGGGGCCGTCGGGGGCCGCGGTGGGGGCGTACACGTCGCGGACCGGGGCGGCGGCCGAGGTGGGCAGCAGGACGGCGTCGAACCGGCCCAGAGCGGCGGACGGCGCGGCGAGCACGCGGTAGCCGGACCTCTCCGCCAGGTCCTCGATGTCGGCCGGGCGGACGCCCGGGTCGTCGGGCACCGTCAGGTCGAGGGCGCCGATCGTGGTCCCCGGCGCCGCGGCGTCGAGGGCGCGTGTCGCGGCGAGGTCCGCGGCAAGGCGGGCGTCGGGAATGTCGGTGACACGCAGCGGCGTCGCGCCGCCGGCCGAGGACAGCAGGGCGGACAGCTCGGCAGGACCGCGGACGTCGGTGCCCCAGACGAGGGGCATGGCCGAAGCCGCCGAGGTGCTGGGCACCGGCGCCTTGTAGAGGACGGCGTCGTAGCGGTAGCGCGTCAGCTCGTTGTCGTGGCTGCCGGACTTCAGGCGGATGTCGGCCGCGTCGCCGAAGCCGCCGAAGAACTCCGGCGCGACCGCGAGCTCCTTGTCGAGGAGCAGCTTCCGTCCGATGGCGAGCCGGGCCTGGGCCGCGGTCGTCACCGCACCGGCGGCGCCGACACCGGCCGCGGTGAACAGCACGGAGCGGCTCCTGACATCCCGGACGTCGCCGACGAAGACCGCACCGCCGGGCGCGAGGAGGCGCAGCGCACCGGTGAGCACCCGCTCCAGGTAGGCGCGCGAAGGGAAGTACTGCACCACGGAGTTGAGGATGACCGTGTCGAAGTGCCCGTCCGGCAGTCCGGAGAGGTCGTCGGCGGTCTGTTGGCTGACGGTGACCTTGCCGCTCAGTGCGGGCGCCGCCGCCACGTGCCGGCGGAGGGTGTCGACGGCGATCGGGGAGATGTCGGTCGCGTGGTAGCTCTCGCAGTGCGGCGCGAGCGCGGCGAGGACCGCTCCGTTGCCCGCGCCGATCTCGAGGACCCGCCGGGGAGCCAGCTCGCGGACGCGGTCGACCACGGCGTCCCGCCACTCCCGCATCGCCTCGCGGGGAAGGGGGGAGCCGTCGTAGGAACTGTTCCAGCCGACGAAGGAGTCGCCGAAGGGGGCTTCGTCCGGGGACGAGGACTCCCGGTCGGCGCCGCCCTCTCTGTCGTAGACGCTGTCGTGCACCGCCACCCAATCGGCGAGGACCTCCTCCTCCGCGACGGCGCCCGGCGCGGCGGACGGCTCGGGCACCACGTAGGCGACCAGGCGTGAACCGTCGACCCCGGTCGTCCAGACCCGCACCGCCGCCTGGGCCACGGCCTCGTGTGCGAGCAGCGCGGACTCCACCTCGCCGGGCTCGATCCGATAGCCGCGGATCTTGACCTGACGGTCGGAGCGGCCGGTGAACTCCAGCTCGCCGTCGGCGTTCCAGCGGCCGAGGTCGCCCGTGCGGTACATCCGCCGGCCCGGTGCCGCGAACGGATCGGGCACGAACCGCTCGGCGGTGCGGGCGGGTTGGCCGACGTATCCGCGGGCGAGGGCGGGGCCCGACAGGTACAGCTCGCCCTCGCGGCCGGGCGGTACCGGGCGCAGCGCGGCGTCCAGGACGTGGATCCGGGTGGTGGCGACGGGGCGGCCGATGGTGGTGCTCGCGCCGGTCAGCTCGTCGCTGATGGTGGCACAGGCGGTGGACTCGGTCGGCCCGTAGCCGTTGATCATGGGGTGCCGAGCGGCCCAGCGGGCCACCAGTTCGGCAGGCAGTTCCTCACCCACGACGCGGATCAGGCAGCCGTCGGGCAGGCCCGCGTCGGGATCGAGCACGGCGAGGGCCGACGGGGGAAGGGTGACGGTGGTGATCCGCTCCTCGTGGGCGAGGCGTTCGAGCCCGCGGCCGGGCAGCAGCCGCTCCGGAGAGGCGACCACCAGGGTCGATCCGCTGCACAACGTCTCGAACATCTCATAGAGCGCGGCGTCGAAGGCCAGGGAGGCGAACTGCAGCACTCGGCTGCCCGGGACGATCCGGGACTGTACGGCGGTGCTGCTCAGCATCGCCGCCACGCCGGTGTGCTGGACGAGGACGCCCTTGGGCCGCCCGGTCGAGCCCGAGGTGTGGACGATGTAGGCCGCATGTGAGGGCAGCAGGGGGCAGGTCCGCTCCGCGTCGGTCACGGGACGGCCGTCGTGTCCGGCGATGCGCCGCGCGGTGTCCGGGTCGTCGAGAACGAGGAGGTCGGCGGCTTCGCCCAGGGCCGGCCGCTGGGCGAGGGCCCGGTCGGTGATCACAGTGGCGGGCCGGGTGTCCCCCAGGACGAGCCGGAGCCGCTCCTCGGGATAGTCGGGGTCGATCAGCGTGACCGCGGCGCCCGCGGCGAACACCCCGCCGCGGCGAACACCCCGAACACCGCCGTCACGGTCTGCACCGAGCGCGGCAGTGCGAGCGCGACCACCTGTTCCGGACCGACGCCGCGGGCGATCAGTTCCCTGGCGATGCCGTTGGCCGCGGCGGACACCTCGCGGTACGTGATGTCCGTGCCGTCGGGTCCGGCGCTGCGGACGGCGGGCGCGTCGGGCGTCGCCGCCACCTGCTCCTCGAACAGGGCGGTGATCGTGCGGGGCGCCACGTCGGCATCGCCGCCGCCGTACGCGGCGAGCGCCGCTCGCTCGGCGTCGTCGAGCAGGTCGAGGCGGGACAGGCGGGTATCGGGAGCGGAGGCCATCAGGTCGAGGAGGCGCAGCGTTCTGGAGAGGAAGCGCTCGGCCGTCGCCCGGTCGAGGACGTCCTCGCGGTGGAGCAGATTCAGCAGCATGCCTCCGGTCACCTTCGGCACGGCCATCAGGGTGAGCGGATAGTGCCCTGCGGTCTCGTTGCGCGCGGCGTGGAACGAGAGTTCGGGGACATCGCCCCAGGGGTCGCGGTCGACCGGGAAGTTCTCGAACACCATGCCGGTGTCGAAGAGCGTGTCCGCGCCGACCGCATGCTGGATCTTGGTGAGACCGAGGTGGTGGTGTGACAGCAGCCGTGCCTGCTCGCCCTGTACCCGCTGCAGCAGCTCGGCCAGCGACTCGGCCGGGGAGACGGTGACCCGCATGGGGATGGTGTTGATGAGGAAGCCGACGATCGACTCGATGCCGGCCACCTCGGGGGCGCGGCCGGATACGGCCACCCCGAACACCGCTTCGCTCCTGCCCGTCCACTGGGCCAACAGCAGGCCCCAGCACACCTGGAACAGGGTGTTGACGGTGACACCGAGCCGGGCCGCCGACCGCGTGAGCGCATCGAGCTGTTCCACGCTCAGCTCATGCTGGAGCCGCGCCGGCCAGGCGGAACCGCGGTGCAGTCCGGCGGGGTCGAGCAGGGTCGGCTGGACCTGCCCCAGCGCCTCGCGCCATGCCCGTATGGACTCCTCCTGGTCCTGCTGCCCGAGCCAGGCGAGGAAGGTGCGGTGGCGCGGGGCGTCGTCGAGCGCGTCCAGGCGGTCCGGGTCGGCGTAGAACTGGAACAGTTCACGGGCGACGATCTGCACCGACCAGCCGTCGAACAGGAGGTGGTGTGCGGTCATCAGCAGCCGGAACCGCTGCTCCGCCTGCCGGATCAGGGTCAGCCGGAGCAGCGGCGGTTCGGCCGGGTCGAAGCGTGTGGTGCGGTCCGCCTCGGTGAGCCGCGCGGTCTCCTTCTGCTGCTCTTCCTCCGGCAGGTGGGTGAGGTCGATCTCGGTGAAGGCCGGTTCGGCGTCGGCGCTGACGACCTGCACGGGCCTGCCGGAGGGCAGCCGGAGGAAGGCCGCCCTGAGCCCGGCGTGCCGTCGGCACAGCAGCGCCGCGGCGCGCCGCATCGCGCCCGCGTCGAACGGGCCGGTGAAGTCCAGGGCCGACTGCAGCACGTAGACGTCCTCGTCGAGGCGGTCGTGGCTGTTGTGGAAGAGCAGTCCCTCCTGCACGGGCGTGAGCGGAAGGACGTCCTCCGCCCATGGGCAGGTCGTCGCCAGCCAGGCACGCTCCGCGGCGTCAAGATCGATCAGTGGCGCCTCGTGGTCCGCGGCCGGTGGCTCGGCATCGGGGGTGCTCCGCGGTACGGCCACCTCTGCCAGGAGGGCGGGAGTCTTGCGCTCGAACACATCCTCGACGGAGATGACAAGGCCGGCCTGGCGGGCACGGCGTACCAGCTTGATGGAGGAGATGCTGTCGCCGCCGACCGCGAAGAAGCTGTCGTCCGGCTCCACGTCGGGACGGCCCACGACCGTGGCGAACACCTCGCGCAGTACCTCCACCGGGCCTCTGGTGACCGGCGCGGGCGCGGGCGTCGCCCCGTCGCTCTCGGCCCGGGCGGCCAGCGCGAGCCGGTCCACCTTGGCGTTGGGGTTCCGGGGCAGGGCGTCCACCGTACGGATGGCGGCCGGCACGTACGGCTCGGGCAGCTCGGCCCGCAGCGCGTCGGCCAGCGCCTCCGGCACGCACTCGGCGCCCTGCGGCACGACGAAGGCGGTGAGCCGGCGGTCGCCCTCGCCGTCGTCGGTGGCGACGACGACGGCCTCGGCCACGCCCTGCTGCCTCAGCAGAGCAGCCTCGACTTCGCCGAGTTCCACTCTGTGGCCGCGCACCTTGACCTGGTTGTCGACACGGCTGACGAACTCCAGTTGCCCGTCCTCGGACCAGCGCGCGAGGTCACCCGTGCGGTACATCCGCCCGCCAGGACGGTCGGAGAACGGGTCCGCGAGGAACCGCTCCGCGGTCAGCGCGCTGCGGTGGGCGTACCCGCGTGCCAGGTAGTCCCCGGCGAGATAGAGCTCACCGACGTCCCCGAGCGGCACCGGGCGCAGCGCCGCGTCGAGGACGTGGCAGCGCACGTTGGTCGCGGGGCGGCCGACCGCCGGGTTGCCGGCGGCCTGCGGGTCGCACTGCCAGGCGGCGGCGTAGACGGTGACCTCGGTCGGCCCGTAGAGGTTGAACACGCGGGCCTGCGGAAGGCGTTGACGCAGCTCCCTGACCAGCTCGGCGGGGAGCGGCTCGCCGGAGAAGCCGTAGTTCGCCGAGCGCTCGGCCACCCACTCCGCCTCGTGCACCCGCCGGTACAGCGAGGGCACCGCGGTGATCAGGCTCCCGGTCCAGTCGGGGTCGTCGAGCAGCGAGAGGACGTTGGGCACCAGGTCGATGCTGCCGCCGGTCATCAGGGGCACCAGGATCTCGAGGACCGACATGTCGAAGCTCAGCGAGGTGGCGCCGAGCACCCGCTCGAACGCCGAGGCGCCCAGCTCGGCCACCGACCAGGCGGCGAAGTTCACCACGTTCCGGTGTGTGATCACCACGCCCTTCGGGTTTCCGGTCGAGCCCGAGGTGTAGATGACGTAGGCGGCGTTCTCCGGTGCGGGCTCCGCCCGCGTCGGTGCGTGCCCCTCCCCCGCCGGTGCGTCGACGGGGGCGGCCGGCTCGGCGACGGTGGCGGCATCGTCCAGTACAAGCACCGGTGGCGCGTCCGCCGCGGGGAGTTGGCCCACCAGCGCGGCCGTGGTCAGCACGGCCGCGGGCCGCGCGTCGTTCAGGAGATGGCGGATCCGGCCGTCCGGGTACTTGGGGTCGATCGGCACGTAGGCCGCGCCCGACTTCAGTACGGCCAGTACGGCGACCACCATCTCGGGGGTCCGGGGCACCATGACGGCGACCAGGCGCTCCGGTCCCGCACCCCGCTCGGCAAGGAGCCGGCACACACGGTCCGCCCGCTCGTCGAGTTCGGCGTAGGTCAGCTCGCTCCCACGGTGGCGCACCGCCACCGCGCCGGGAGCACGGCGGACCTGCTCCAGGAACGCCCCGGACACGGTCCCCTCCGGAACCTGGCGCGCGGTGTCGTTGAACTCCTCGCGGTACCGCGTGAGTTCCTTCTCGTCCGCGAGGTCGAACCGGGCGACGGGCAGGTCCGGTTGGCGTGCCATCCGCTCGAGGAGAGCCACGAACCGGCGCTGGTGGTCGCCCGCCTCGTCGGCCCGTACCTCCGTCTCCCACTCGCCGTCCGCGTCGACCCGCACGTCGAGGCCGGTCGCCGGGGCCCAGACCGACACCACTGCGGCCTCACAGGCGCCGAACGGGACGGTACGGCTGTGATCCACCAGCCCGCACGCGAGGACCTGGTCCGCGTCCGCGGGCTTCGACGACGGCCCGTCCGACACGGTGGGCCCGCTGCTTCGCCCGGCGCGGCGCAGCTGAGCGCCCGCTGCTCCCGCCACCTCGGCGAAGGTGAGGCGCGGGTTCATCGCGAGCCGGACGGGAACGGTCGTGCCGGACCTCCGGTACCCGATCACCAGGTCGTCCGATCCGAACCTGCGGTGCGCGTAGACGGCGAGTGCCGCAAGGAGCACTGCTCCTTGACCCCCGCCGCTGCGTCGGGCGGCCCTGGCCAGGGCCGCGCCCGCCGTGATGCGGGTCCGGTCCGACGCGTCGAAGCGGGCCATGCGCACGGGCCCGACGGCCTGGGGCGCGGGCCCGACGGCCTGGGGCGCGGACTCGCCGGTGGTACCGGCCGCGCGCTGGTCTCCCGCCCGGTCGGCTGCGGTGTCCGTGCGCTCGTCGGCAGGGGCCTCGGGGGCGCCGGACGCCGTGGCGTACCGGGTGGCGACGCGGCGCAGGGTCGCGTCCATCGCCTCCTCCGCCGCCGGACCGTGGTGCACCTGGAACCAGCCGTATCGCTCCGGGCTCAGGCGGAAGAGGAGGTGAACGGAGCCCTGTACCTGGTCCGCATCGGGCATGCGGTCGAGTTCCCGCTCGACCCGAGCCGTGACGAAGGCGTCCGGATCAGCCGTGCCGGTGGCGTCGATCAGCTCGAACCCGGCGCCCGAGCCCGCCATCGCGGCGCGCAGTGCCGACTCCCGCACCGGGCCGCACAGGCTGATGTACCGGGCGGCGTACGGTGCCGAGCCCTGGGCGCCCTCGGCGCCGGCGTCGGACGCGCCGCGTCGGGGGTTCTCAGGGGCAGCGGCCTGACCGTCGGGCTCGACGGCCTCGTCAGGACCCGCTCCTCCCGGCTCACGGCCGTGGGTGTACGTGTTCATCGCGCCGCCTCCTCCAGCATGGCAAGGTCGTCCGACCGGTTGTCCTGGATGATGTGGTCGAGCGCCACCTCCTGCACGGACGCCTCGGGGCAGTCCGTCAGCCCGCTCAGCAGACGCGTCAGGTCGGTGGCCATGGTCAGCACGGTGCTCTCGTCGAAGAGCTCCGGTGCGTAACCGATCACGAGTGTCAGTCCCGCGTCCGACCGGGACCAGGACAGGCTGAGCTCGGCTCCGTGCCCGTCCGCCGTGGTGCTGTTCCCGGCGTACCGCACGGGGAGCGGCCCGGCCTCGGGTACGAACGGCTCCGCCGGCGTGCGGTGGAGCCGGGCCCGCAGTGCGGTGAAGCCCGGTTCGTCGGACAGGTCGGCGCGCACCGCGACCGGCCCGTGCGGGGTGTCGGCCAGGACCGCTACCTCGTCCTGGCCGGTGTACCAGCCGAGCAGGACCAGCCAGGCGGCGAGCAGGGCGCCGTCAAGCTCGCTCCGTACGTCGCCGGCCGCCGACTCCGGCTCCACAACCGCATCCGCATCCACATCCGGCCCCGGCCCCACGAGGAGACCGCCGTCGACCACCACGGTGGCTGTGGCCGACGCGTGGACCGGGCCGGAGGAGCGCGGCCGGTCGGCCGGAACCCGCATCCGCGGCAGCGGCGCGGAGTCCGCGGGCGCGGACCGTTTCGGAGGTACCGACCCGGCCTGGAGACCGGGTACAGGCTGGAGACCGGGTACGGGACGGTCGGTGTCCCTCGTTCCTGCGAGGTCGTCGAGGATGCCGAGATAGGCCGCGGTCAGCTCCGCCGCGGTCTCCTCGGTGAACAGCTCGGTGCTGAACTCCAGGCAGGCCACCATGTCCTCGTCCCCTTCACGGTCGTTGGTGAGGAGGGTCAGATCCCACTTGGCGGTACCGGCCGGCATCCCGCCGAACCTGTTGGCGACGGTGTCGCGCTGGTCGAAGAAGTCACCCACCGCGGTGCCGAGCGCCTGGATCGGCGGCAGTTCCTGATGCACGAAGGACACGTCGAACAGCGGCGCCCGGCTCAGGTCCTTCTCACCGCCGAGCGCGTTCACGACCCGGTCGAAGGGGATCTCCTGGTGCTCCAGCGCGCCGAGCACCACCGACCGGACCTGCCGCAGGAGTTCGCGCACGCTGGGTTCGCCCGACAGGTCGGCGCGCAGTGCCACCGTGCTGTTGAAGAAGCCGATGAGGCCCTCCAGTTCGGGACGGTTACGACCGGTCGTCGGAGAGCCGACCACGATGTCGCGCTGTCCGCTGTACCGGGCGAGCAGCACGTACAGAGCGGTGAGCAGGACGACGAACAGGGTCACGGACTCGCGGCGGGCCAACTCTCTGAGCGCCCTCAGGACCGGCGCCGGGACAGTGAACGGACACAGATCGCCGACGAATCGTCTCCGTGGGGGTCGCGGGTGGTCCGTGGGCATCGTGAGCACGGGCGCGTCACGCAGCGTGCTGACCCAGTAGGCGAGTTCGTGATCGAGCGCGGAGCGTGCGAGCAGATCACGCTGCCAGCCGGCGTAGTCCCGGTAACGGATGGGAAGCGGGTCGAGTTCCGCCCGCCGCCCCTCCTGGCGCGCGGCGTAGAGAATCGGCAGCTCGCGTTGGAAGATCTTCGGCGAGTGTCCGTCATTGACCGCGTGGTGGACCGTGACCTGGAGGACGTGCTCGTCGGGGCCGAGCCGGACGACGAGCACCTGCAGCAGGGGGTCGTGCTCCAGGTCGAACCGCACTTGTGCCACCTCGCGCACCAACTCCCGCGCCGCGGCCACCGGGTCGCGCTCCGCCGCGACATCGGTGAAGCGGAAGAAGTCGCCGAGCGTCGGCCGGATCCGCAGCATCGGAGTGCCGTCCACGTCGACGAAGTTGGAGCGGAGCACCTCGTGCCGCTCCGCCAGGTCCTCCCACATGCCGCGCAGCGCGTCCACGTCGAGGGGACCGCGGATGTGGCTGACCATCGGCAGGTTGTAGAGCGTGGTGTCGGGGTCGAGCTGGTGGTGGAACCACATGCGCTCCTGGCCGAACGACAGGACCAGTTCGTCCCTGGGGGTGATGGGCGGCAGGGCCTCGGACGCCGCGTCCGCCGGTGTGATCAGCTCGGCGAGGTCGGCCACCCGGGGTCGTTCGTACACGTCGATCAGCTTGGGCCGGACGCCGTACCGGGACTGGATCCGGTCGACCAGTTGCAGCGCGATGAGGGAGTTGAGGCCGAGGTCGAAGAAGTCGTCCTCGGGGCTGATGGGCCCTTCGGCGTGCAGCAGTTCCCGCAGCGTGCTCTGCAGCCAGTCGACGCCGTCCAGCGGCTCGGCGCTCTCCTCAGGTCCCGCCGCACCGGCCGTGACAGCCGCGGCGGCCGTGGGCACGGCGGCAGCGAGGGCCCCCGCCGACGGTACGGGAGTGGCGGGGACCGCCGGGGGCGGTGATACGGAGGCGTCAGGCACCGCTGGAGGCGGCGATACGGAGGCGCCGGGAACCACCGAGGTCGGCGGCACGAACGTGGCGCGCACCGCTGAGGACGGCGTTACGGGCGCGGGCCAGCACGGCGAACCGAGCAGGGGGTGGCCGGGCAGCCGCACCCGCGCGGCGTACGCGGGCGCCGACTGCACCTGAGCCCAGTCCACGTCGATGCCGCTCTCGTACAGCAGGCGGGCCACGTCCGTGAGCCCGTGGGCAACCCGCACCCGGGCCCCCGCGTCGCCGGCGAGGCGCTCGGCGAGCAGGCTGCCGAGGACTCCTTCCGGGCTGGGTTCGAGGAAGAGGACCGGACCGTCGGCGAGGAGGGTCCGGGCCGCGCGGACCAGTCCGTCGGCGTCGATCGGCGCGGCCTGTACGGCGGCGAACTCCGCCGGGTCGCCGAGGGACGAGCGGCCGAGGACGTACCGCGCCGCGAACCGGGACGTGCCGCTGCCCAGAACGGCGTCGAACGCGATGCCGCGGAGCCGGAGCGCGTCGTACAGGGCGATCTGCGCCGCGAGGATCTCGGCCGCCCTCCCGGTCGCGGGAAGGGCGGACGGCAGTTCACCCCCGCTGATGCCCGCGGGCATCGCATCTTGCGAGAGCAGCAGGGCCACGGCCGGAGGCTTGCGGCCGTCGCGTGCCCGGCCGTCCTCGGCCCGCAGCCAGGTCGCCTGAGCCGCGAGCTGAAAGGCCAGGTCCGGGGTGCTCCGCGCCGTCACCGCGACGCGGTACGCGTGGTGTGTGCGGCCCTGGTTGAGGGTGTACGCCACGTCGTCCAGGGCGAGTTCGCTGTTCCGCAGGGCAAGCGCCAGGTCCCCGCACAGTTGGGTCAGCGCCTCGTGGGTGCGGGCCGAGACTCCGACGAGCCGCGGTTCCCCGGCAGGCGCCCGCGGTCCTGCGGGGCGGGCCGGCTCCGGCGGCTGCGCCACCACGCAGTGCGCGTTGACGCCGGCGAGGCTGAACGAACTGACTCCGGCGAGCCGGGGCTCGCTGCCCGCCGACGGCCATGGGCGCGTCTCGGTGAGCACCTCGATCCCGGCCGCGGCCAGATCGATGTCCTGTGTCGGCCGCTCGAAGTGGAGCGAGGGGTAGAGCTCGCCGTGGTGCACGCTGAGCACGGCCTTCACCAGTCCGGCGATACCGGCCGCGTGGTCGAGATGGCCGATGTTGGTCTTCACCGAGCCGATCGGAAGCGGATCCTTGCGGCCGGAGAACGCCTCGGCGATCGCCTCCAGTTCGACGGCGTCGCCGAGGCGGGTCCCCGAACCATGGGCTTCCAGGTAGCCGGCCTGCTGCGGGTCGGCGCCCGCGGCGGCCCACGCCTTGGCGATGACGCGCCGCTGTGCCGCCGCGCTCGGGGCGCTGATGGTGCCGGCGGTGGCCCCGTTGTGGAGCGTGGCACTGCCCCGGATCACGGCATGGACCGGCGCACCGTCCGACAGCGCGCGGCGGAGGGTGGTGAGCAGCAGCACGGCCCCGCCTTCACCCGAGACGGTTCCGTCGGCGCCGGCGTCGAAGGCCCGGCACCGGCCGCTCTGCGACACCAGTTCGGTGAAGCCGACCGCCTCCGCGACCGGGATTCCCTCCACCCGGAGGCTGACGCCCCCGGCGAGGGCGTACTCGGCGTCACCGGCGGCCAGTTCGCGGCAGGCATGGTGTACGGCGATCAGGGAGCCGTTGCACCCGGTGTCGACCGCGTAGCACGGTCCCGCAAGGCCGAGGGTGTGCGCGATGCGTGCGGGAAGCCCGAACGGGGCGTTGCCCAGAGTGCCGAGCGCCCCCTGTTCGCCGATGAGGGTGTGATAGCCGGACGCCGAGGCGCTGCACACCACCGCTGTCTCGCTGCCATGGAAATCCGCCACCGAGTAACCGGCGTCCTCGATCGCCCGGTGGGCCAGGGTCAGGGCCATCCGGTGCTGGGGGTCGATCAGCGCGGCCTCACGCCGGGAGATGTGGAAGAAGGCGTGGTCGAACGTGTGGATGTCCTCGACATGCCCCATGGGAAGACGGTTCACGGCCGCGTCCAGGCCGGTCGCCTCGGCCCGCTCCGGCGGCATCGGACCGACCCGGTCCCGCCCCGCAGTGAGGCCGGAGCGGAACTCCGCCAGGCTCGACGCCCCGGGAAAGCGGAGGCCGATGCCGACGATCGCGATGTCCTCTCCGCGCCAGGCGTTCTCACCACGCCTGATGTCCGCGCCATCCGGTCTGTCCGCGTCAGCCGGTCCCGGACGTAAGCCGGTCATGCTGGCTCCCCTCGTCACACCTCGGGTCATTTCTCGGGTCATTTCTCGGGGCGCACCTCGGGTCGTAGCCGGGGCGCGCCTCGGGTCATATCTCGAAAAGAACAGGGCCGTCGGTCCCCGTGCCAGGGCTGTCAGCCACGTCGTCGTCCGGCCGTGGGCGCCCTTGCTGCTCCGCCCTCGGTGCCCGGCCCGCTTCCAGGGCCTCGGCCTGCTCCGCCACGGTCCGCAGATCGAACAGCCGGCCGACCCGCAGCACGCCGGGCCAGACGCCCTCCATCCGCACGTGCAGCTCCACCACCCGCCGGGAGTTGCCGCCCACCTGGAAGAACACGTCGTCGAGCCCGAAGTCGTCGTGCTGGAGCACCGCCGCCCAGATCTCGGCCAGCGACCGCTGAACCGGTGTCCACCGCTGCCGCCCTCCGGCGGCGGCACCCGCCAGGGGGTCGGTCAGCAAGGCGCGGAGCGCCGCCTCGTCCACCTTGCCGCTCGGCGCCAACGGGAACGCCCCGAGCGCGATGAGACGTTCCGGCACGGCCTGGGCGACCAGGCGCTCCGCGCAGTACGTCAGCAGCTCCCTGGTGCCGGGCAACACGGTGGCCGCCTCGGCCGGTGCCCAGAACGCGGCGAGGGTGGTCTCCCCGTGCTCGCTGGGCACGCCGAGCACCACCGCCTGGCTCACGGCGGGATGGCTCTCCAGTACGGACTCGACGGCACGGCGCTCGATGCGCGCCCCTCTGACCTTCATCTGGCCGTCGGCCCGGCCGCGGAACTCCACTTCCCCGTCACTGTTGACCAGCGCCAGGTCACCGGTGCGGTACATGCGCTCCCCCGGCTGTCCGGTGAACAGGTCGGCGACGAACCGCTCCGCGGTCTGTGCGGGGCGCGCCGCATATCCGGCGGCCACGTGTGGGCCGCCGATGTACAACTCGCCCACGCGGCCCGGCACAACAGGCATCAGGCGCTCGTCCAGCACGTACGCCGTGCAGGCACCGAAGGGTCGGCCGATCGGCACTACCGACCCGGCAGCAGCCTCCCGAACGGGGTGCGCCAGACTGATCACGGTGGTCTCCGTGGGTCCGTACACATTCCTCAGGTCGACCCCGGGGAGCACCTCGCGGTGGCGTTCGGCCAGGGGGACCGGCAGGGCCTCGCCCCCGAGGACGACAAGGCGCAGGTGCGCGCCGAACGACGCCATCCCGGGCAGCATGAGCCGGTAGAACGACGGTGTGGCCGCCAGGTGCGTGGCCCGCCAGGTGCGGGCCAGGCGGGCCGCGGCGTCCGCGTCGGACAGCTCGTCCTCGCCGGGCAGTACGGCTGTTCCGCCAAGAGTCAGGGGCCGCAGGGTGAAGTGCAGCGATCCGTCCCATGTGAGCCGCATCGCGGAGAACGCGACCAGGTGTGACTCGTCGTAGGGGTAGTCCGAGAATTCGAGCAGCGCGGCCAGGTTGTCCACCGTGATGACCACGGCCTTCGGAACGCCCGTCGATCCCGAGGTGGTGATCACATATGCCGGTGCGTTGCCCGGCACGGAGACCACGTCATCCGCAGGCGGGCCGGCCGGTCGCGGCCCACCCTGTTCCAGCAGCACCGGAGCGGCCCCACGGGCGCGGGCGCCGAGCGCCGCGACCGCACCGGCCGAGGTCGCCGGGTCGGCGGGATCGAAGACGACGGCCCCGCAGTCGACGTCGTCGAGCAGTGCGCGCAGCAGCTCCACCGGATGCCCGGGATTCACCACGCACCAGGCCGCACCGATCCGTGCCGCCGCGACCATGCCCACCACGACTTCCACGGTCTGTCGCTGGTACAGCACGGCGGTCCGGCCCGGCCGGACGCCGGCGGCCGTCAGGCGTGCGGCGAGCGCGGCGCTTGCTTCGTCCAGCTCCCGATAGGTCAGTGCCCGCGGACCGACCACGATCGCTGTGCGGTCGGGCACCCGCGTGAAGTGCCGTACGACCGCGGACAGCGCTCTGTGCCCGGTAGGCGTCCTTGTCACCCGAGTCACCCCCTACCTCCTCGACGACAGTGCCGTGCTGTGCGCTTCGGCTCGGGTGGTCCAGCACGCCCGGGTGCCGCCGTCCTCGGCCATGGCGAGGCGGCCGGGGTCAACGGACCACGTCCTCGGCTCGTTCTTCTTGTTCTCCGAGACGGCGCAGCAGCCAGGTGCTCCATGCCGCGACGGGGCTGCTGTTCATCACCAGGCAGTGCTCGCCGGGGGCTTGGGTGGCCGCGGCGTCCGTCATGTTGATCAGGACGTCCACGGACCCGAGGTGTCCGTAGGCCGCCAGGTTGCGCCGGCAGACGGGATGTATCTCCGTGTCCAGCGCCTCCTCCCAGAAGGCGAACGCCCCGGCGGCCAGGTTCTGGGTCAGATGGGTGCCGATCCGCTCCTGGCCGAGTCCGTTGCGGGCCAGCAACTCCGCGTTGAGGGCGGCGAAGCGCTTCCGGCTCTCCACGGCGAGCCGGAACGAGTACGTCGGCTCGTCCGCGCACTCCTCGGCCCAGTCGGGCTCGGGGATGTGGCGGTAGTCGATGAAGAACAGGTCGGCGTACTTGCCGTCGCTCAGCACGGTCTGGTCGACGAGTTCATGGGTACCGGTGCCCGACGTGGTGAGGAGGACCGCGCCCGCTCCGTCGCCGAGCAGGGTCATCGGCGGACGGTACCTGTTGGGGGTCGGGGTCCGCGCCGCGGCCACGACCAGGACGTTGCGACAGCGCGGGTCCCCGCGCAGCAGGGCGGAACCGAGGGCGAAGGCAGCCGAGACCGAGACGCAGCCGAGGTCACCGACCGCGGTCGTGAACGCCCGGTGCGCGCCGAGCCGGTGCTGGAGGCGGGTCGCCTCCGAGGCCAGGAGATACTCCGGGACACGGCCCTGCACCAGCAGCAGCGCGTCGAGATCGGCGGCGTCGAGCCCCGCGCGGCTCAGTGCGATCCGGGCCGCGTGCTCCGCCATGTCCACCTCGGACGCCTCGCCGGCGTCCCGGACGGTGTCGACGCCGAGCCCCAGCGCGTGTTCACGCCGCGCCGCCGGAAGCTTGTCCAGCTCCGGCAGCGCGGTGACGGCGATCTCCCCCTCCGGGAACCAGGTGGCGACAGGGCCGATGACAATGCGCCGTTGCGTGCTCACCGTGACAGCCTCCTTGCGGACGGCCCCAGCAGCTGGCTGCCGTGGGAGGCCTCGGCGACCTCGTCCGCTCCCTCGATGGTTTGCATGACCTTGCCGTGCCTCAAGAACCGGTCGGCCCTGCTGCTCTGCGCTCAGCCTCCGCCCGTTCAACTCCCGCGCCTGCCACGGCCTTTGTACGCAGCCGACGCACCGAACGAGCACGCAGGGACCAACCCCTCGGCCAACGGCCCAGGGACGCGGAGGGCTCCGCTGATCGTCCACCTTCAGGGACGTGGATCAGCCGGTCAAGACCACTAGGTACCGGGTGCGGGCAAGTGGTTGTCCAACCTGTGGTGTTCTTCCGAGCCGTGTCCTTCCGACAGGACACGGCGGGGAGGGAGGCATCAATCCACGGAGACGTCGCCGGCGCCGTCGAGGACCTCACAGAGCCTGAGCGCGAAAGCGGCGGGCCGCCCGGCGTAGCCGAACTCGCCGTCGAGGAAGCCGCCGTGGTGGCCGGGGAACACCACCGCCTGCCGGCCGAGCAGTCGGGCCGTCGCCACCGCGGTCCGCCCGGTGAAGACGTCCTCGGACTCCTCCCCCACCGCGATCACGACCCGCGTCGGCGCCGCCGGCAGCGCGTCGACCTCGGGGCGGTAGCTGCTGACCGCCCACGAGCGGTCGGACAGCAGCGGATCGTCACGGCGACCGTCATCCCCGGTCGGCATCCCGAACGCGGCGGGATCGGCTGCGGGCCTGCGCCGCCCCCGGCGCACGCCGCTGAACCCCGCGCGCAGCCACCGCGCCGCACCCCTGTCCCGGAGCACCTCATCACCGACACCCCCGCCGAAGACCTCGGCACCGCCCTCGACGAACTGCACACTTTCCAGACGCAGTTCGCACTGATCCACGGGGGTTACGAGCGCGCCTGGTCCCAAGCGACCGGTGCCGCAGATGCCTCGCACGCCGCAGCAGTCATTGCGCGCGGCAGGCGTCAGGAAGGCGCCGAGGCGTTCGAGCGCCATGTGGCGCCGCACGCGAACACGCTGCCGGCCGCCGCGCGGAGCGCCGTGGTCGCCATGCCGCCGACCAGATCCACCGCATCCGGTCCGCGCCCGCCGGCCAGGACGAGCTCGATGCTTCCCGCGTCCGTCACCTCCAGCTGTGGCCCTACGTGCTGACCTGGGCCGAGCGTTCCTTCATCATCGGTGACCTCGCCGGACAGCACCGCCCTGTCGCCCCGCCCCTGAGCGGTGAAGAACTTCGGCTCTGGCAGGGCCGTGCGCAAGCAGCGCGGGCGGGCCGCTTCGACTGCCTTGTGCACGGAGTCGTAGTGGCCCAGGACCCGCATCGGTGCCCGCAGGGGTCCTGCACCCGGACATCGCTCCCTTCGCGCCCCAGGCTTCCGTAGCGGAGGCCCCGGTTGCGAAGCTGGTCCGGCAGGTCGACGAGGCGCGGCACACCGGGGCCGGCGCAGCAGGCGAACCCCGCTGCCCGGCAGGCTGACCAGGGCACCCTTCTCAATCGACGCCAAGCGTGCGACGGCAGCCCTCACCGAGATGGGGACAGACCCGCCGCGCCCACGTCCTCGACGAAATCCCGGGCTGAGGCGCCCCCGGCGGTGAATCTGAGGTGCCGTGAGGGAGAGGCGGAGGGTGTCGAGGCGTGAGGTCCAACTGCCTCCGAACGGGGTGTTGGTGAGCCAGGCGTCGATGCGGGCGAGGTTGAGGGCGGCCGCAGTGAGAACGTGTTGCAGCTGGGTCTTGGCGAGGCCCTTGTAGCGGGCGTGGTGGACGTTGCTACGCCAGGAACAGAAGCACCATTTAACAGCTAGGTTGACCAGCGTCTTTCTCCACGCCCCCTACCTTGGCAAACTCCAACGACAGCGCGTGGCTGAGCAACGCCGAGCGGCCGCTGACCGGGTCGAGCGGATCTTCGGCACGATCGGCACGCAGCGTTCGATGCGCACCCGCGGTGCCGTCGAGGACGTGTCCGCGATGGCCGCGCGCGGCGGGCTGACCGTCAAGGACCTGCGGCGCCAGCAGTTCGTGAACCGCGCCCCGGCCGGTGACCTCGCGGCGGCCGACGTGGCCCGCGCGTGCGCCGCGCTGCCGCCCGGCGCGGCGAGGTCGGCCGACGGCAAGGCCGTCGACGTACGCGGGGCCTGCGAGGTGATCAAGTCCTGGGACCGCACGATGAACACCGGCAGCAAGGGCGCGCTGCTCTTCGACCGGTTCTGGCGCACGCTGACCGCGAAGGTGCCGAACGCGCAGCTCTGCAAGGTGCCGTTCACGCCCTCCGACCCGGTGCGCACCCCGAACGCCCTCGACACCTCCGTGCCGGGCTTCGCCACGGCCCTCGCGGACGCGGTGACGGAACTGACGGCGGCGGGCATTCCGCGCCCACGGGTCCAGCCACATCCAGGCCGTCGGCTGGGACAAGACGCTGTGCCCCAAGGCCGCCACCCTGCTGACCTACTCCCAGTCCTCGAACCCCGACTCGCCGCACTACAGCGACCAGACCCGGCTGTACGCCCAGGAGCGCTGGGTGACGTCACGCTTCTGCGGCCAACGCCCCCGCCCCCGCCCCGCACGCCATGCGGAGGCGGGCGCTCTGCTGTCGGCAGACGACGGGGCGGTGGCGGGCGCTCCCCACCACCATGGGCCACATGGCAACGACCACGACTGCGATACGCCGCCTCGACCTCGGGTACTTCGTACGACCCGCCGCGGAAGCGAACGGCACGGAGCCACGTGTGGAGCCCGCCCTCGCCCATCTGGTGCGGCACGAGCAGGGGCTGCTCCTCTTCGACACCGGCATCGGCCACGCGGACGCCGAGACCGAGGCGCACTACCGGCCCCGGCGCCGCGCCCTGCCGGACGCCCTGGCGGCAGCCGGCGTGACCCTCGACGACATCTCCCTCGTCGTGAACTGCCACCTGCACTTCGACCACTGCGGCGGCAACCCGCTGCTGCCGGGCAGGCCCGTCCTCGTCCAGGAGGCCGAGCTGGCGACGGCCCGCGCGGGCGGCTACACCGTCGACGCGCTCGTCGACTTCCCCGGTGTGTCGTACGAGGAACTCGCGGGCGAGGCCGAGGTCTGGCCGGGGGTGTGGGTGGTTCCGACGCCCGGGCACACACGGGGCCACCAGTCCCTGGTGGTTCGCCTCGGCGACGGCACCACGGCGGTGCTGGCCGGTCAGGCGTACGACTCCGCCTCCGCGTTCGGCCACGCCCAGCTCGCCCGGCAGGCCGCCCTGGACGGCGCGGGCCCGCCGCTCCCCCGCCACCGGCCCTGGCTGGACCGCCTCGCGGAATTCGACCCGCGCCGGGTGTTCTTCGCCCACGACTGCTCGGTGTGGGAGCCGGCGGACAGCCCCTAGGGCCTCGACCCCTCTCCGGCGTCGGCGAGTTCAGCGATCACTTCGGCGTGGCACGGCTCGGGGACGCACCAGCATCCGAGGCGGCGGCCCCGGAGGTCCGGGAGGAGTTTCAGGAGGTCCGGGCGGCCGAGTAGGTGGGCGCGGTACTTGGCCACGACCTCTTCGCGCGTGCCGTCGGGGCCGGGGCGGAAGGGGCTTGCCAGCGGGGAGCCTTCCAGGTGCCAGCCGCCCCGGTTCATCGCCCGGCCCACATAGACGACGTCCGCGTAGTCGGGGTCGTCCCGATGGCCCTTGAGGTTGACGACCGTCGTACGGGTCATGGAAGTGCTTCCTTCGGCGATTCCGTCCGGGGGCTTCCGCGCACCGGCAGCCCGATCTTCATCGTGCCACTCCCCGGGTGGGACCGCCGCCCGGACCAGGACGGACCGCCTCACACCGCCCGCTCCCGCCCCTCCCAGTACGGCTCCCGGAGCCGCCGCTTGTAGAGCTTGCCGTTGGGGTCGCGGGGCATCGACGCGACGAAGTCCACGCTCTTGGGGCGCTTGTAGCCCGCGAGGAGGCGTTCGCAGTGGCGCAGGATGTCCGCGGCGAGCGCGTCGTCCGCGTCGTGCCCGTCGGCGGCCTCGACGACGGCCTTGACCTCCTCGCCCCAGTCGTCGTGCGGGATGCCGAACACGGCGGCGTCGGCGACCGCGGGGTGGGTGAGCAGGGCGGACTCGATCTCGGCCGGGTAGATGTTGACGCCGCCCGAGATGATCATGTCGATCTTGCGGTCGCGCAGGAAGAGATAGCCGTCCTCGTCGAGGCAGCCGAGGTCACCGACCGTGAAGAAGTCGCCGATGCGGTTCTTCTTCGTCTTCGTCTCGTCCTTGTGGTACGAGAATCCGCCGGTGCTCATCTTCATGTACACGGTGCCGAGTTCACCGGGCGGCAGCCGGTTGCCGTCGTCGTCGAAGACGGCCAGCTCGCTGATCGGCCAGGCCCTGCCGACCGTGCCGGGCTTCTTCAGCCAGTCCCGCGCCGTCGCGAACGCGCCTCCGCCCTCGCTGGCCGCGTAGTACTCCTCGACGCACTCCCCCCACCACTCGATCATCGCCCGCTTCACATGGTCGGGGCAGGGCGCCGCCCCGTGGATGGCGTGCCGCATCGACGACACGTCGTACGCCGCCCGGGTCTCCTCCGGCAGCGCGAGCAGGCGGTGGAACTGGGTCGGGACCATATGGGTGTGGGTGCACTGGTACGTGTCGATCAGACGCAGCATCTCCTCGGGCGCCCACTTGTCCATGAGGACGAGGGGGTGGCCGATGTGCAGGGCGGCGCCCGCGAACTGGAGCACGGCCGTGTGGTACAGCGGCGAGCACACCAGATGCACGTTGTCGTCGAACGGCTTGATGCCGAAGATGCCGAGGAAACCGCCCAGGTAGGACTCCTCGGGCGGCTTGCCGGGCAGCGGGCGGCGGATGCCGCGCGGCCTTCCGGTGGTGCCGGAGGTGTAGTTCATGACCCAGCCGAGGGTGCGGCCCGCGGGCACCGACTCGGGCTGCCCGTCCAGGAGTTGGGCATAGGGGCGGAATCCCGGTACGTCGCCACCGACGGCGTATCGGTGCGTCGACGGGAGCTTCGCCTCGTCGGCCGCCGTGGTCGCCGCGTCGGCGAACCGTTCGTGGGCGACGAGCACCTTCGCGCCCGAGTCGGCGACGATCCAGGCGATCTCCGGGCCCACCAGGTGGTGGTTGACCGGGACGAGATAGAACCCGGCCTGCGACGCGGCGAGGTACGCGGTGAGGAACTCCACGCCGTTGGGCAGCACGACGGCGAACGCGTCGCCGCGCTCCAGGCCCGCGGCGCGCAGTCCGTGCACGAGCTGGTTGACGGCGGCGTGCAGCCGCCCCGCCGTCCACTCCTCGCCGCCGGGCGCGACGAGGACGGTGCGGGCGGGATCGGCACCGGCCTGGGCCCAGAATCCGTTGGGCGGGGTGCTCATCGGGCCTCCTCAGGCTCGTCCTGCGATGCGGTTGAGCCGGGCGACGGCGCGCTCGAATCCGCGGGTCAGGTCGTCGAACACGGCCTGGACGCCGCGTTCGCTGTTCATCCGGCCCACGATCTGCCCGACGGGCGTGCCGAGCAGCGGCTCCACCTCGTACTTCTGGATACGCGACACGGCCTCGGCGACGAGCAGCCCCTGCAACGGCATCGGCAGCGTCCCGGGGCCCTGCGGGTCGTCCCACGCGTCGGTCCACTCCGTACGCAGCTGCCGTGCGGGCTTGCCCGTCAGCGCGCGCGAGCGGACCGTGTCGCCGGAGCCCGCCGCGAGCAACTTCCGCGTCAGCGCCGGGGAATGGAGGTCGGCCTCCGTCACCGTGAGCCACACCGAGCCGAGCCACACGCCCTGCGCGCCGAGCGCGAGCGCCGCCGCGACCTGCTCACCGCTGCCGATGCCGCCCGCGGCGAGGACCGGCAACGGCGCGACGGCCTCCGTGACTTCGGGCGTGAGCACCATCGACGCGATCTCGCCGGTGTGGCCGCCCGCCTCGTAGCCCTGCGCGACGACGATGTCGATGCCGGCGTCCGCGTGCTTGCGCGCGTGCCGGGCGCTGCCCGCGAGGGCGGCGACGAGTACGCCCTGTCCGTGGGCGCGGGCGATGACGTCGGCGGGCGGTGAACCGAGCGCGTTGGCGAGCAGCTTGATGGGGTAGTCGAAGGCCACGTCGAGCTGTCCGCGCGCCACCTGCTCCATCCAGCCGGTGATGCGCCAGCCGGACGCCTCACCCTCGGCAAGGCCGGGCACCTCGTGCTTGGCGAGCGTCTCCTCGACGAACTTCCGGTGCGCCGCCGGGATCATCGCCTCCACGTCGGCCTCGGTCAGGGCCCCGCCGCCCGCCGCCTCGACCTTCTTGGCGGGCATCACGACGTCCAGGCCGTACGGGCGGCCGTCCACGTGCTCCTGCATCCAGTCCAGGTCGCGCGCGAGGTCGTCGGGCGCGGTGTAGCGGACCGCGCCGAGCACCCCGAACCCGCCCGCCCTGCTGATGGCGGCGGCCACGGCGGGGAACGGCGTGAAGCCGAAGACGGCGTGCTCGACTCCGAGTTGCTTGCTCAGCTCCGTCTGCATGGGCGCAGGATGCCGCAGCGACCCGGACGAGGGAAGAGGTTTCTGATGCAGCGTCAGATTCTTTGCGCGCGCCGGGACGGTTCGGCGGCCTGAGCCATTCCCTGACCGAGCGGTCAGACAACTGACCGATCGGTTAGAGTGGCCCGACCTCGGGGAGGAACCCTGCGGGAGAGGGGACGTGGCAGACATGGCAGATTCCGCGGACAAGGGCGGCCGGGCCGGCCGGGAACGTACGACGTGCTGTGTGGTGGGCGGCGGACCGGCGGGCATGATGCTCGGGCTGCTGCTCGCCCGGGCCGGTGTCGAGGTCACCGTCCTGGAGAAGCACGGGGACTTCCTGCGGGACTTCCGGGGCGACACCGTGCATCCGTCCACGCTGCGGCTCTTGGACGAGCTGGGCCTGGGCGAACGGTTCGCCCGGTTGCCCGCGCAGCGGCTGACGGAGCTGCGGATGCACATCGAGGGCACGACGTTCGTGGCGGCCGACCTCAGCCGCGTACCCGGCCGTCACAAGTACATCGCGATGGTCCCGCAGTGGGACTTCCTCGATCTGCTCGCGACCGCGGCGGCCGAGGAGCCGTCCTTCACGCTGCGGATGCGGACGGCGGTGACGGGGCTGCGTACCGACGCGTCGGGGCGGGTCACCGGCGTGACGTACACGGACGAGAACGGCACCCCGGGCGAACTGGCCGCCGACCTCACCGTCGCCTGCGACGGCCGGGACTCCGTGGTGCGCGCGGCGGCCGGTCTTGTCCCCAGGCCCTTCGAGGTGCCGATGGACGTCTGGCAGGTCCGGGTGCCCGCGCCGGACGACCGGCGCAAGCGCGGCCGCGTCTTCCTGAGCGTCCGTGACGGCCAGGTCGCCGCCACGATGGACCGCGGCGACTACTACCAGACCTCCTACCTCATCGCGAAGGGCGCGGACGCGCGGCTGCGGGCCCACGGCGTCGAATGGTTCCGCGAGCGCCTCGGCGATCTGCTCGACTGGGACCGCGAGGCGCTGCGCGCGATCGAGTCCTGGGACGACGTGAAGCTCCTCGACGTCACCATGGGCCGCCTGCCGCGCTGGTACCGCGACGGCCTGCTGTGCATCGGCGACGCGGCGCACACCATGTCGCCGGTCGGCGGCGTCGGCGTCAACCTCGCCGTGCAGGACGCCTGCGCGGCGGCCCGCCACCT
>NZ_AOPZ01000097.1 GCF_000414115.1 Streptomyces aurantiacus JA 4570 | reverse complement strand
CCGCAACGCGGACCCGACCTCGACGCGGTCTGCGCCCTGTTCGCCACCGCGGCCCGCGCCGAGGAGCGCACCGGCGGCCGCGGAGCCCTCAACTTCCTCGACGAGATCGAGGCGCAGGACATCGCCGCGGACACGCTCACGCGCCGCGCCGTGCGCCCCGACGCCGTACGCCTCATGACGGCACACCGCTCCAAGGGCCTCGAATGGCGGCTCGTGGTGGTCGCCGGTGTCCAGGAGGGCCTCTGGCCCGACCTGCGCCGCCGCGGCTCCCTCCTGGAAGCGGACCGCATCGGACGCGACGGCATCGCCGAACCGCTGACCCCCGGAGCACTCCTCTCCGAAGAGCGCCGCTTGTTCTACGTCGCCGCCACGCGCGCGCGAGAACGCCTCGTCGTGACCGCCGTCAAGGCGCCCGCCGACGACGGCGACCAGCCTTCACGCTTCCTCACCGAACTCGGCGTCGAGCCCAAGGACGTGACCGGCCGCCCCCGCCGCCCGCTGTCCGTGGCCGCGCTCGTCGCGGAGCTGCGCGCCACCACCGTGGACCCGGGCGCCTCGGACGCCCTGCGCGAGGCCGCCGCCCGGCGGCTGGCCCGCCTGGCCGCGCTCGGCGACGCCGACGGCCGCCCGCTGGTCCCGGCCGCGCACCCGCACCGCTGGTGGGGCATGTTCGAGCCGACGGCGAGCGCGGTGCCCCTGAGGGACCGCGACAAGCCGGTGGCCCTCTCCGGGAGCGCACTCGACCAGCTCGCCAACACCTGTGCCCTGCAGTGGTTCCTGGGCCGTGAGGTGAAGGCCGACGCCCCCGCGACCGCGGCCCAGGGCTTCGGCAACGTCGTGCACGTGCTGGCCGACGAGGTCGCCTCCGGGCGCACACCCGCCGACCTCGACGTCCTCATGGAGCGCCTCGACTCCGTCTGGGACGCCCTCGCCTTCGACGCCCCCTGGAAGTCGGACCAGGAGAAGGAGCACGCGCGCGTGGCGCTCGAACGCTTCCTCCAGTGGCACGTCGGTTCGGGCCGCACCCCGGTCGCCAGTGAGCACGCCTTCGACGTGACGCTCGAAGCGGGCCCCTACGAAGTACGCGTACGCGGCTCCATGGACCGCGTCGAGCGGGACGGCGAAGGCCGCGCCTACGTAGTGGACTTCAAGACCGGCAAGCAGGCCCCGACCGCCGCCGACGTCGCCCGCCATCCGCAACTCGCGGTCTACCAGCTCGCGGTGCGCGAGGGCGCGGCCGACGACGTCTTCGAAGGCGTACGTCCCGACGTGGGCGGCGCGGAACTGGTCCAGCTGCGCCAGGGCGCCGCCAAGAAGGACGGCGGCGACACCCTGCCGAAGGTCCAGGCCCAGGAGCCCCTCCCGGAAGGCGAGGGCGACTGGATCGGCGGCCTCCTGGCCACCGCCGCGGGCAAGGTCCTCGACGAACGCTTCACACCCACGACGGGCCAGCACTGCACCCACTGCGCGTTCCGCGCGTCGTGCAGCGCCCGCCCGGAGGGCCGCCAGGTCGTGGAGTGACCCGCGCCGCACCGCCACCACCGGTGGCCAACGTCACGTCCACTCACCCGCGCCCATAGCACTCTCACAGGCCATCTATGGTCTCGGTGAACCTGAACGTCTTTCCGAGGAGAAACACACATGGCAGCCAACCGGAAGCTCCTGGCAGCGGCAGCCGCCTGCGCCGCCGCCGTCATCGGCATCACGGGCTGCAGCAGCGACGACGGCGCCAAGGACCCCTTCGAGGGCATGAGCGCCGACAAGATCGCCAAGAAGGCTTCAAGCGCCTCCAGGAACGCGGGCTCCTTCACGATGAAGAGCGAAGTCAAGGAAGGCGGCGAGCAAACCGCCGGCGAGTTCGCCGTGGCCAAGGGCGGCGACTGCAAGGCCACGATCGAGTCGTCCAAGAAGGGCCACTCCGAGATGCTGACCGTCGGCAAGTCCTCGTACATGAAGGCCGACGAGAAGTACTGGAAGGCGACCGTCGGCTCCACGATCGCCGGGCGCGCCAAGGGGCGTTGGGTGAAGGCGTCCTCCCAGGGGCAGAGCACCTGCCCCCTCGGCGACGACATGTTCCAGAGCAAGAAGTTCAAGGGTCTCAAGCGTGAGAAGGACGCCGAGGTCGACGGCAAGAAGGCCGCTGTCCTCGTCAAGAAGAAGGGCGACGAGACCACCACCTTCTACGTCGCCATGGAGGGCAAGCCCTACTTCCTGAAGGTCACCAACGACGGTGACGACAAGGGCACGGCGACCTTCAGCGGCTACGGCGAGCCCGTCGACGTCAAGGCCCCGGCGCCCGGCGAGGTCGTCGACCAGAAGGAGCTGGCGGGCCTCAACTGATCCGCCGCGTTCCCGCGACGGCGGCCACGGACGCGGGCGACGGCGACGGACGAACCCGTCCCGCCCCGGTTGTCAGTGGCCGCCGCTAGCCTCTCTGACGTGTCTCCTCGCCTCACCGACCCCGAGCAGCTCAAAGAGCTCCTCGGCATCCCGTTCACCCCGGAGCAGACGGCCTGCATCACCGCGCCGCCCGCCCCGCAGGTGATCGTGGCCGGAGCCGGGTCGGGGAAGACGACGGTGATGGCCGCGCGCGTGGTGTGGCTGGTCGGCACCGGCCAGGTCGCGCCCGAGCAGGTCCTCGGCCTGACGTTCACGAACAAGGCCGCGGGCGAGCTCGCCGAGCGGGTCCGCAAGGCCCTGATCAAGGCGGGCGTCACCGACCCGGACGCGGCGGACCCCGACAACCCGCCGGGCGAGCCGGTCATCTCCACGTACCACGCCTTCGCGGGCCGCCTCCTCACCGACCACGGCCTGCGCATCGGCCTGGAGCCGACCGCCCGCCTCCTGGCCGACGCCACCCGCTTCCAGCTCGCCGCCCGCGTGCTGCGCGAGGCCCCCGGCCCGTATCCCGCGCTGACCCGCTCCTTCCCGGACCTCGTCAGCGACCTGCTTGCCCTCGACAGCGAGCTCGCCGAGCACCTCGTGGCCCCCGGCAGGCTCCGGGCGTACGACGCCGAACTCCTGCGCAGCCTGGCGGGCGCCAAGCTCACCAACGCCGACCTGCGCAAGGTCCCCGAGACGGCGGCCGCCCGCACCGAGCTCACCGGCCTCGTCGAGCGGTACAGAGACGCCAAGCGCGCCCGCGACCTCCTCGACTTCGGCGACCAGATCGCCCACTCCGCGACCCTCGCCCGCACCCGCGCGGAGGTCGGCGCCGTCCTGCGCGAGGAGTTCCGCGTCGTCCTCCTCGACGAGTACCAGGACACGTCGGTCGCCCAACGCGTCCTCCTCGCGGGCCTGTTCGGCGGCGGCACCGGCCACCCTGTGACCGCCGTCGGCGACCCCTGCCAGGCCATCTACGGCTGGCGCGGCGCCTCCGTGGCCAACCTCGACGACTTCCCGGACCACTTCGCGGGCGCCGACGGCCGCCCCGCCACGCGCCACGCCCTCAGCGAGAACCGCCGCAGCGGCGGCCGCCTCCTGGACCTCGCCAACGGCCTCGCCGAGCCCCTGCGCGCCCTGCACGCGGGCGTGGAGGCCCTGCGGCCCGCCCCGGGCGCCGAGCGCGACGGCAGCGTGCGCTGCGCGCTGCTGCGCACGCACGGCGAGGAGATCGCCTGGATCGCCGACTCCATCGCCCACCTCGTGGCCACCGGCAAGGCCCCCGGCGAGATCGCCGTCCTGTGCCGCACGGCCACGGACTTCGCCGAGATCCAGGGCGCGCTCGTCGCCCGCGACGTGCCCGTCGAGGTCGTCGGCCTGTCCGGCCTGCTGCACCTGCCGGAGGTCGCCGACCTCGTGGCCGTCTGCGAAGTCCTCCAGGACCCGGGCGCCAACGCCTCCCTGGTGCGCCTGCTGACCGGTCCGCGCTGGCGCGTCGGCCCGCGCGACCTCGCCCTCCTGGGCCGCCGCGCCCGCCTCCTCGTGCGGCACGGGCACAGCGCGCCCGAGGACCCCGACCGGCGGCTCGCCGAGGCCGTCGAGGGCGTCGACCCGTCCGAGGTGATATCGCTCGCGGACGCGCTCGACACGTTCCTGGAGGCGCCCGCCGACGCCTCCGGGGACGGAGACGACGGGCTGCCGTTCTCCGCGGAGGCGCGGGTCCGCTTCGCGCGCCTCGCCACCGAACTGCGCGACCTGCGGCGCTCGCTGGCCGACCCGCTGATGGACGTCCTGCACCGCGTGCTCGCCGTCACCGGCCTGGAGGTCGAGCTCTCCGCGTCCCCGCACGCCCTCGCCGCCCGCCGCCGCGAGACCCTGTCGAACTTCCTGGACGTCGCCGCCTCCTTCGCCGCCAACGACCCCTCGGCCTCGCTGCTCGCCTTCCTCGGCTTCCTGCGCACCGCCGCGCAGTACGAGAAGGGCCTCGACAACGCCCTGCCCGGCGGCGAGAACACCGTCAAGGTGCTCACGGCCCACAAGTCCAAGGGCCTGGAGTGGGACGTCGTCGCCGTGCCCGGCCTGGTCACCGGCACCTTCCCGAGTGCCCAGGGCCGCGAGAAGTGGACGGCCCAGGCCAAGGTCGTCCCGCACGCCCTGCGCGGCGACGCCGACACCCTGCCCGACATCGACGCGTGGGACGCCAAGGGCATGAAGGCTTTCCACGCGGACATGAAGGACCACCAGCACACCGAGGAACTCCGCCTCGGGTACGTCACGTTCACCCGCCCCCGCAGCCTCCTGCTCGGCTCGGGCCACTGGTGGGGCCCCACCCAGAAGAAGCCGCGCGGCCCGTCCGACTTCCTGCGGGCGCTGTACGACCACTGCGCGGCCGGCCACGGCGAGATCGAGGCATGGGCGGACGAGCCCGCGGAGGACGAGGAGAACCCGGCGCTGCACGAGAAGACGGCCGACCAGGTCTGGCCGCTCCCGCTCGACGCCGCGTCCCTGGCCCGCCGCCGCGCCGCCGCCGACACCGTCCTCGCCCACCTGGACCGCCTGGCGGCGGACGACGCCCGCTCCCACGAAGAGGCCCACCCCGCCGCGGGCGCCCCCGCCCCCGCGTACGCCCCCGAACCCCCGGAGTACGCGGCGGACCCGGACTGGCCACCACCCCCGGACGACGAGGCCCTCGCCGAAGAGGGTGCCTACGGAGACGGCGCCTACGAAGGGGACACCTACGAAGACGGCTGTTACGTAGACGACGTCCACGAAGACGCCCGGCCCTCGGAAGGCGCCGACCCCACGGCGTGGGACTCCTGGACCCGGGAACGCCCGGCGCCGCACGCGCGCGTGCCGCACACCAGAGCCCACCTCACCCCGGAGGAGACCCGCACCCTCGCCTCCTGGGACCGCGACCTGGACGCCCTCACCGGCGAGCTGCTGCGCGCCCGCGAGAGCGTCCGCGACGTCCCGCTGCCGGCCACGCTCACCGCCTCCCAGGTGCTGCGCCTGGCCGGCGACCCCGACGGGCTCGCGCAGGAGCTGGCGCGGCCCATGCCCCAGCCGCCGCAGCCCGCTGCCCGCCGCGGCACCCGCTTCCACGCCTGGGTCGAGGCGCGCTTCGAAGAGCTGCGGCTGCCCATGCTCGGCCCGGACGAGCTGCCGGGCGGCGGCCCGGGCGAGGCGGAGATCGCCGACGAACGCGACCTGGAAGCCCTCAAGGAAGCCTTCGAGCGCACCGAGTACGCCCACCGCACGCCCTACCGCGTCGAGGCCCCCTTCCAGCTCGCCATCGCGGGCCGCGTCATCCGCGGCCGCATGGACGCCGTCTACAAGAACGGCGACGGCGACGACACCACGTACGAAATCGTCGACTGGAAGACCGGCCGCACCCAGAACGCCGACCCCCTCCAGCTCGCCGTCTACCGCCTCGCCTGGGCCGACCAGCACGGCGTCCCGCCGGAGTCGGTGCGGGTCGCCTTCCTCTACGTACGCAGTGGCGAGACCGTCCGCCCCACGGACCTGCCGGGCCGGGCCGAACTGGAGCGGATTCTGCTGGGAGAGGACGGACAGGAGGCCCCGGGCGCCGCCGACGCGGGCGGTGCGGGGCGCGAGGCGGCGGGCGGGCAGCGGACCGACCGGCCGCCCGACCGGACCGCTCGCGCGGGCCGATAGGCTCGTGACCATGAGCAAGTCCGTCCGTAGCGCTGCCAGTGCAGTCAGCGCCAGCAGCGCTGCCGGCGCAGTCGACGCCGTGCGCGCGTACATCGACGACCACCGTGCCGCCTTCCTCGACGACCTCGCCGAGTGGCTGCGCATCCCCTCCGTGTCGGTGCAGCCCGACCACGCCGCCGACGTGCGCCGCAGCGCCGACTGGCTCGCCGCACGGCTCACGGCCACCGGCTTCCCGACGGCCGAGGTGTGGGAGACGGCCGGCGCCCCCGCCGTCTTCGCCGAGTGGCTCTCCGGCGACCCGAACGCGCCCACCGTCCTCGTCTACGGCCACCACGACGTGCAGCCCGCCGCCCTCGAGGACGGCTGGGACACCGACCCCTTCGAGCCGGTCGTCCGCGACAACCGGCTCTACGCGCGCGGGGCCGCCGACGACAAGGGCCAGGTCTTCTTCCACACGCTCGGCGTCCGCGCCCACCTCGCCGCCACCGGCCGCGGCGCGCCCGCCGTGAACCTGAAGCTGCTCATCGAGGGCGAGGAGGAGTCCGGCTCCCCGAACTTCCGCACCCTGGTCGAGGAGCGCCGCGAGCGCATCGCCGCCGACGCGGTGATCGTCTCCGACACCGGCATGTGGTCCAGGGACACCCCCACGGTGTGCACGGGCATGCGCGGCCTCGTCGAGTGCGAGATCGAGCTGCACGGCCCGGACCAGGACATCCACTCCGGCTCCTTCGGCGGCGCCGTGCCCAACCCGGCGACGGCCGCCGCCCGGCTGGTCGCCGCGCTGCACGACGAGCATGCGCGCGTAGCGGTACCGGGCTTCTACGAAGGCATCGTCGAGCTCACCGACCGCGAGCGCGAGCTCTTCGCCGAGCTGCCCTTCGACGAGGCCGAGTGGCTGCGTACGGCGAAGTCGCACGCGCCCTACGGAGAGGCCGGACACACCACCCTGGAGCGCCTCTGGGCCCGCCCGACCGCCGAGGTCAACGGCATCGGCGGCGGCTATCAGGGCCCCGGCGGCAAGACGATCGTCCCGTCGAGCGCGTTCCTGAAGCTGTCGTTCCGGCTGGTCGCGGGCCAGGATCCGGAGCACGTAGAGAAGGCCGTCACCGCGTGGGTGGCCGATCAGCTGCCCGCCGGGATCCGGCACACGATCGCCTTCAGCGGCGCGACGCGCCCCTGTCTGACGCCGCTGGACCACCCGGCCCTGCAGTCCGTCGCCCGCGCCATGGGCCGCGCCTTCGAGCAGGACATCCGCTTCACGCGCGAGGGCGGCTCCGGACCGGCCGCCGACCTCCAGGACGTCCTGGAGGCACCGGTGCTCTTCCTCGGCATCTCCATTCCCTCGGACGGCTGGCACGCGCCGAACGAGAAGATCGAGCTCGACCTGCTCCTCAAGGGCGTCGAAACCAGCGCCTACCTGTGGGGCGACCTCGCGGAGCACTGGCGCGGCGCCCCCTGAGCCGGCGAACCGCGCAGCCCCTCGCGATGCACACTGAACAGATCCGCACGATCCGCTTGCTGAACCACCCATTCCACCGGGGGAGTTGGAAGCACCAGTGACCACCTGGACCGACCGCGCCGCTGACCGTCCGATCTCGCTCACCGCGCCGAGCGGCATCGACCGCGCGGCACATCACCGTCTCGACGAGGCATGGCTCGCCGCCGCGTGGAGCCACCCGTCGACACGCGTCTTCGTGGTGTCCGGCGGCCAGGTGCTCATCGACGAGACCTCCGACGGCCGCACCGAACTCGTGATGACCCCGTCGTTCGAGGCGCCCCTCACCGAGGCCCACCGCTACTTCCTGGGGACCGACGAGGACGGCGTGAGCTACTTCGCGCTGCAGAAGGACGCGCTGCCCGGCCGCATGGACGCGTCCGCGCGCGCGGCAGGTCTGCGCGAGGCGGGCCTGCTGCTGTCCCCGCGCGACGCGGGCCTGATGGTGCACGCCGTGGCCCTGGAGAACTGGCAGCGGATGCACCGCTTCTGCTCGCGCTGCGGCGAGCGCACCGTCATCGCGGCCGCGGGCCACATCCGCCGCTGCCAGGCATGCGGCGCCGAGCACTACCCGCGCACCGACCCGGCCGTGATCATGCTGGTGACGGACGACCAGGACCGCGCGCTCCTCGGCCGCCAGGTCCACTGGCCCGAAGGCCGCTTCTCGACGCTCGCGGGCTTCGTGGAGCCGGGCGAGTCGATCGAGCAGTCCGTGCGCCGCGAGGTCTTCGAGGAGGCGGGCGTCACGGTCGGCGACGTCGAGTACGTCGCGAGCCAGCCCTGGCCGTTCCCCTCCAGCCTGATGCTGGGCTTCATGGCCCAGGCGACGTCTTCGGAGATCGACGTCGACGGCGAGGAGATCCACGAGGCGCGCTGGTTCTCCCGCGACGACCTGCGGGCCGCCTTCGAGTCCGGGGAGGTCCTGCCTCCCTACGGCATCTCGATTGCGGCCCGTTTGATCGAGCTCTGGTACGGCAAGCCCCTGCCGAAGCCCGGAACGGTCGGCTAGCCGGTCAGGCGGCCAGCTTCTGCTTCACCTGGGCCAGCGAGGGGTTGGTCAGCGTCGAACCGTCGGGGAAGAGAACGGTGGGAACCGTCTGGTTGCCGCCGTTCGCCTTCTCCACGAAGGCCGCGGAGTCCGGGTCGTGCTCGATGTTGATCTCGTTGTACGCGATGCCCTCGCGGTCCATCTGGCTCTTCAGCCTGCGGCAGTAGCCGCACCACGTGGTGCTGTACATCGTCACAGTGCCCGGCATGTCTCTCGCGCTCCTTAAGGCTCGGGTTGCGTCATCGCACTTCGGGTGCGTCGTCGCACTGTCTCGAACGTACGTGACCCGGTCACCATTCCCGCATTAGTACGACTGCGAGCGCCTCCCTGTGGACAACCGGCTCACCGGCCCCTCGGGACCTGGCAGCATGGCGGGGTGACAGCAGCAACGCACTCCACCCTCTTCCCGCGGGACTCCGGCGGCTCACAGTGCTCGGCTCCGCCGAGCGGGGCCGACGCGGTGCTCGACGGGCTCGACCCGGAGCAGCGCGAGGTCGCCACCGCCCTGCACGGGCCGGTGTGCGTGCTCGCGGGCGCCGGGACGGGCAAGACCCGCGCCATCACCCACCGCATCGCCTATGGGGTGCGCGCCGGGATCCTCCAGCCCACCAGCGTGCTCGCCGTCACGTTCACCAACCGCGCGGCCGGCGAGATGCGCGGCCGCCTGCGCCAGCTCGGCGCCACCGGCGTCCAGGCGCGCACGTTCCACTCCGCCGCCCTGCGCCAGCTCCAGTACTTCTGGCCGAAGGCCGTCGGCGGCCCCCTGCCGCGCCTCGTCGAGCGCAAGGTCCAGCTCGTCGCCGAGGCCGCGGCGGCCTGCCGCATCCGCCTCGACCGCAACGAGCTGCGGGACGTCACCGGCGAGATCGAGTGGTCCAAGGTCACCCAGACCGTCCCCGCGGACTACGCCGCGGCGGCCGCCAAGACGGGCCGCGACACCCCCCGCGCCGCCGCCGAGATCTCCCAGCTGTATGCGGCGTACGAGGACATCAAGCGCGACCGCACCGTCATCGACTTCGAGGACGTCCTGCTCCTGGCCGTCGGCATCCTCCAGGACCGCCACGACATCGCCGACCAGGTCCGCTCCCAGTACCAGCACTTCGTGGTCGACGAGTATCAGGACGTGAGCCCCCTCCAGCAGCGCCTCCTGGAGCTCTGGCTGGGGGAGCGCGACACCCTGTGCGTCGTCGGCGACGCCAGCCAGACCATCTACTCCTTCACCGGCGCCACCCCCGACCACCTGCTGAACTTCCGCACCCGCCACCCGGGCGCGACGGTCGTCAAGCTCGTCCGGGACTACCGCTCCACCCCCCAGGTCGTCCACCTCGCCAACGGCCTGCTCGCCCAGGCCAGCGGCCGCGCCGCCGACCACCGCCTCGAATTGATCTCCCAGCGCGACCGCGGCACCGACCCCGTCTACACGGAGTACGCGGACGAGCCCGCCGAGGCCGAAGGCGCGGCCCGCCGCATCCGCGCCCTGCTGGCCGACGGCGTCCCCGCCGGCGAGATCGCCGTCCTGTTCCGCACGAACTCGCAGTCGGAGATCTACGAACAGGCCCTCGCCGACGTGGGCGTCCCCTACCAGCTGCGCGGCGCCGAGCGCTTCTTCGAGCGCACCGAGGTCCGCGAGGCCGGCGCCGCCCTGCGCGGCGCCGCCCGCTTCGGCGGCAACGACGCCCTCCTGGACGACGTGGTCGACCTGCCCTCGCAGGTGCGGGCCGTGCTGTCCACGAAGGGCTGGACAACTCAGCCCCCCGCGGGCTCCGGGGCGGTGCGCGACCGCTGGGAGTCGCTGGCCGCCCTGGTGCGCCTCGCCGAGGACTTCGCCGGCGCCAGGCCCGAGGCCACGCTCGCCGACCTGGTGGCCGAGCTGGACGAGCGCGCCGCCGTCCAGCACGCGCCCACCGTCCAGGGCGTCACCCTCGCCTCCCTCCATGCCGCGAAGGGCCTGGAGTGGGACGCCGTCTTCCTGGTCGGCCTGGCCGAGGGCATGATGCCGATCACCTACGCCAAGACCGACGAACAGGTCGAGGAGGAGCGCAGGCTCCTCTATGTGGGCGTGACCCGCGCCCGCGTCCACCTGTCCTTGTCCTGGGCCCTGTCCCGGTCCCCGGGCGGCCGCCCCAACCGTCGCCCCAGCCGGTTCCTGGACGGCCTGCGCCCCGGCTCGGGCACGGCCTCCGGGACGCGCGCGGCGGGCGGGCCCGGCGGCATCGAGCGGGGCACCGGCGGCGGCAGCGAGCCCGGCGCCCCCCGGAGCCGGCGCCGCGGCAGCCGCAGCCCGGCCCGCTGCCGCGTCTGCGGCCGCACCCTCACCGAGGCCGGTGAGATGAAGCTCATGCGCTGCGAGGACTGCCCGTCGGACATGGACGAAGGGCTCTACGAACGGCTGCGGGACTGGCGCGCAGGTCAGGCGCAGCGCCTCGGCCAGCCCGCGTTCTGCGTCTTCACGGACAAGACCTTGATCGCCATCGCCGAGGCGGCGCCGGAGGAAGAGGGCGATCTGGCCCGCATCCCCGGGGTCGGCATGCGTAAGCTCAACCGATTCGGCGCCGACGTCCTCGCCATCTGTGCAGGTCAGGAGCTTGAGGCAGTCGATGAGGCGAACTGATTCAAACTCGTCGAAAAAATAGTTTGCGCATGCGCCAGCAATCCCCATAGGTTCTTAAGCACGGGAACGGCGGCTTCACCGAAGCCCTGGTCCCGTGCTGTACTTGTCAGTCCGCAGGATCGGTTCCGGCCGGTCCCCTAGACGCCGAGAGGAGGCGAATTCCAGTGATCAGCATCAAGAAGAGCTTCGTCAGCACCGCCAAAATGACCGATCGCTCGGTCGTCGCTTCCTGCCTGCTCGGCTTCTCGAACCTGGGCACCGGTCTGTCCGTCGGCAATGCCGCCGTGCGTCCGGCCGCCCCCTCCCTGCCTCTCTCGGGTCTTGAGATCCGTGAGGGCAATGAGCGACCGACCAAGGCACCGGAAGCGGTAGTGACGGCACAGGCACAGACCTATGCCCTCGCGGCAGCCGGTGCCGGATTCCGGAAGCAGACGACGCAGCACCACACGATGTGGGCCTTCCGTGGGCTCGAACCCTGGAGTGATCCAGCCTGATCTTCGATCAGGCCGGCGCCTTCAGGGCCGCGGAACCCCACCCGGGATCCGCGGCCCTTCTGTTTTCCCCAAAACGGGGAGACGGAGCGAAGGGGCCGAGCAAGACCCGGTACCAGCCGCCAGCCGGCCGACCAGGCCGGAACGACCAGACGAGGAAGACACCACCGTGCAACTCGAAGCGCACGCCCCGTCCGTACCGCCTTCAGACACGCTCCCCCCGCCCGTTCCCACGGAGGACCCGACCTTGACTCCCCTGACCGCGCTCACCGCGCTCGACGACGCCATCGAGAACCTGGGTGTACCCGTCCCCTGCCGCGCCTACGACCCGGAGGTCTTCTTCGCCGAGTCGCCGGCGGACGTCGAGTACGCCAAGTCCCTCTGCCGTACCTGCCCGCTGATGGAGGCATGCCTGGCCGGCGCCAAGGAGCGGCGCGAGCCGTGGGGCGTCTGGGGCGGCGAACTGTTCGTCCAGGGCGTGGTCGTGGCCCGCAAGCGGCCGCGTGGCCGCCCGCGGAAGAACCCGGTAGTGGCATGAGCACCGCCGGCACGATCGATCGCCCCCTGACGCACGACCCCAAGAAGCAGGCCCCGATGAAGGCACCCACCAGCGAGCCCAGCGGCTCCGCGACCCCAGACTTCTTCACCACCACCGGCGCGACCGGCTCGCGCCAGAACAGGACCCGCGAAATGCAACTCATCCCAGAAGCCCTGGCTCGTGCGCATATGCACGAACGCATGCGTGAGGCCGACGAGCACCGTCCGGCCGCCCGCCTGATCGCGGCCCGCCGCATGCAGCGCCGCGCCGAGCGCGCGTCCCTGCGTGCCCGGCGCGCGCTCGCCATGGCGGTCATGCAGTAGTCACGCGGCACTCGCGAGACACAGGGCACACGCACCTCACCGAAGCTCCCACCGGGCTTCACCCGCAGTACCCCGCGGGGGCCGGTCCGAACGGACCGGCCCCCGCGGTGCGTTGTGCCCACCGATCCTCCGGCGGCGGCGATAAGGTCGCCGGGTGGACCAGCAGCCTCCTGAACCTGCGGACGCCAAGAGCCTCGTGTGCTCCCGCTGCGGCACGGTCGCCGAAGGCCGGCCCCCGACGTGGACCTGCTCCGTCGAGAACGGCGTCCGGCACTACTTCTGCGAAGCCTGCGCCCGGGACAACATCCGAGCGATCGAAGGCCGCCTCGACTCCTCCTGGTGGTGACCGGCCCCACCCGTGAGCCGACCGGCCCGCATCCTCATGCCTCGGCCGCCGCCTCCTCCAGGCCGTCCTCCGCCAAGCCGTCCGCCTCCGGGCCGCCCTCGTCCTCGATGTCCTCCGCAACGAACCCCGGCAGCCACTCCTCCAGTTCCTCGCGCATACGGACCGTCGCGCCCAGCTGGCACAGGACGCCGATGGTGCTCAGAGTGACGCGGTGTATCAGGAGATACGACGGCGGGAGATTCAGGCGCTTGCCCAACTGGTAGGCAGGGGAGCGGGGGTCGGCCACGCGCGCCGCCTGGCTGCGCATCCAGCCGCGGGTGAAGGTGAACTCGTCGGCCACGGCGGGCTCGATGATCGGCAGCAGGTAGTCCAGGACGGCCTCCGGCTCCAGGTCGACCGTCTCCTTGACGAAGCCCTCCTCGCACAACATCTCGTAGACCGCGTCGGCCTCGCCCTCTACGGTCAGGCGCAGCGAGTCGCCGATCGTCGGGGGCAGCCCGCCGGGCAGCCGGTCCACCGTGCCGAAGTCCAGCACGCCCAGGCGCCATTCGCCCTTGTCGCCGGGGAGCAGGCGGAAGTTGCCCGGATGGGGGTCGGCGTGCAGCAGGCCCGTGCGGGCCGGGCCTGAGAAGAGGAAGCGGGTCAGGAGCTGTCCGGCACGGTCCCGCTGCTCCTGCGTCCCCTCCGCGATCACCTCCGACAGCGGCACCCCGTCCATCCACTCCGTCACCAGGATCTGCTCGCTCTGGTGGACCACGTCCGGCACCACGACATCCGGGTCGTCCGCGAACTCCTCGGCGTGGGCGCGCTGGGCCCCCGCCTCCAGGGCGTAGTCCAGCTCCTCGGAGACGCGGTCGCGCAGCTCGGCGATGAGCGGCTTGATGTCCATGCCCGGGATCAGCGGCCCGAGGACCCGGGCGAAGCGGCTCAGTTGATTCAGGTCCGAGAGCAGCGCCTCGCCCGCGCCCGGATACTGCACCTTCACCGCGACGTCACGCCCGTCCTCCCACACCGCCCGGTGCACCTGGCCGATCGAGGCGGCGGCCGCTGGCTTGTCCTCGAACTCCAGGAACAGCTCGCGCCAGTCCGTGCCGAGCCGCTCCTCAAGCACCGCGTGCACGGTGCGGGTCGGCATCGGGGGCGCCGCTTCCTGGAGCTTCGTCAGCGCCGCGCGGTAGGGTCCGGCGACCTCTTCCGGCAGGGCCGACTCGAACACCGAGAGGGCCTGGCCGAACTTCATGGCGCCGCCCTTCAGCTCGCCGAGCACCTTGAACAGCTGCTCCGCCGTGCGCTGTTGCAGCTCACGGCCGACGATCTCCGCCGACTTCCCGCCGATGCGTTTCCCGAGCCCCCAGGTCGCGCGGCCGGCGAAGCCGAGCGGCAGCGCGGCCAGTTTGGCGGTACGAGTTACCGCCTTCCGGGGAAGATCAGACATGCGCCCCTCCAAATCCCAGACAGCCGCGCCCTCTCAGGCGGTTACCCGGCCATTGTGTCGTGCGGCTCCCGATCCACGGCGATGTGCTCCCCTTAACTTGCTCACTCGCACCACAGGGGCAGGAGGCGTGCGCCCGCTCGCGGCGCCGGTGCCACGTCAGCCCGGGAGCCGGGACCTCCCACCGGGCATCCGCGAGCGTCGGCTCCGCCCCGTCCAGAAAGGCCAGGGCGTGCGCCGCGGCAAGCCCGGCGACCGTGGTCGCGAGAGCCAGGTCGCAGGCCGGAACCTGGTGGCGACGGCCCGAGCGCCACTGGGCCAGCATGCGCGGCCACGCCGCGTCCGAGTCCGCCCGGTGCGCGGCGAGGCACCCGGCGCAGGCGGTCGCGCCGGGCAGGACCAGCGGGCCGATGACTCCTGTGCCCTCCATCACACCCGCGTACAGATGCGGGGTCCCGGCCGCGATCAGGGGTTCGGCGGAGGCCGGATCGGGGGCGAAGACGTCCAGACCGTCGCGCGGGGCCAGGACGACCAGGGACAGCGGGCGCTCGCCGTCGCCCCTGTCTTCGGGGTGCCGAGGCGGGCGGCCGGGTGCCGCGCGCCGCACGGCCGTTCTCGCGGCGGCGTCCCTGCGCTGCCCGACCGACTCGGGAGGCAGCCCGCCCGGAGCGACGTCCCACGGCTCGACGCAGCCGCCGTCCATCACCTCGACCTGACCGACACCGGCGCCGGACAGGACCGAGGCGACGACCGCTCCCACCCTGCCCGTGCCTTGGACACGCACACGGGCGGCCCGTCGCGCGGCCAGCTTGCGCATGCCCTGGCTCGGCTCCGGCGTGATGGCCGACAGGGCGGCGAGGTCCGGTCGCAGCCGGTCCATGACCTCCGTGCGGCCACGCAGGGCGTCGGCCGCCGGGCCGCCGCCCGTCGCGTCGTCGAGGAGCCCGGCCCGGGCCAGCCGGTGCAGGAGCCGGTCCACATGGCCGTCGGGCAGGCCCATGCGCTGTCCTTCCTCGCGCAGCAGCGGCAGCCCGCGGGTGCCGTCGAGGAGCGTGAGGAAGCTGCCCGTCGCCGTGTCGACCGGGCCGAGGACGCGGGCGTGCGCCCGTGTCGCCCCGAATTGGACGGTGTTCAGATCGCGCCAGCCCCGGCGCAGCGCAGGCTTCAGGATCGGATGCATGTCGGCCCCCCGTTTCGTGTCCGCGCTGCCAGAATGCCCTGCCGTTCGGAGGCGTGCGCGGGGTTGTCCACAGGCGGCGGATACTTGTCGTACTAATCGATCGCACGGGGAGTGGATCGGGACCTAACCGTCCCGGAGGCGGGACTTCCCCCACGCCAAGCGGGTAACGTCGAGGCGTGCCCGCCGACCCACTGCACCGCGCCACAGGCCCACAGCGCAGCGCGACCAGCCCGCCGTCACCCGGCTCGGCGGCGAGCGCGGTCGAGGTGCGCAGGAGCGCCCGCCGCCGCAGAACGGTCTCGGCGTACCGGGAGGGTGACCGCACCGTCGTCCTCATCCCGGCCCGCATGTCCGAGGCGGAGGAGCAGCGCTGGGTGAGCGTCATGCTGGACAAGCTGGCGGCACAGGAAAGCAAACGCGTCCTCGGCGACAGCGAACTCGCCGAGCGGGCCCAGCGGTTGTCCGAGCAGTTCTTCGACGGCCGGGCGCGACCCACGTCCGTTCGCTGGGTTACGAACCAGAACACCCGGTGGGGCTCGTGCACACCGTCGGAGGGCAGCATCCGGCTCTCGCACCGGCTGCAGGGCATGCCCGAGTACGTGGTGGACTACGTCCTGCTCCATGAACTCGCGCACCTTCTCGTGCCCGGTCACGGGCCGCGCTTCTGGCGCCTGCTCGAGGCGTATCCGCGTACTGAGCGGGCTCGCGGCTACCTCGAAGGGGTGGTCGCGGCGGACCGGCTGCCGCACCTGCCGGCCGCCCGGGAGGAATGAGAGGGCGCCTGGTGCGCGCGTTGTGTACCGGGTCTGTACCGACTTGGTTCGTTGTCGGACCGAGCGGTTAGCCTGGCGCGACGCATTCACATTCGGGATGGGGGACGGTCGTTACGTATGGCCAGGGAATTCCAACGCGGCCACAAGGCCAAGATCAGTGACCTCACCGCGGGTACCGATCTGTACGTAGGCGTGCACATCGCTGCCCCCGGGGTGAGCTTCGACATCAGCTGCTTCGGCCTCGACGCGAGCGAGCGGCTCTCGGACGACCGTTTCTTCATCTTCTTCAACCAGCCGAAGTCCCCGGAGGAGTCGCTGCAGCTGCTGGGCGCCCAGGCCGGCGACAACGAGTCGTTCCGCGTCACGCTGGACCGCATTCCGCCGCAGATCCAGAAGCTGTCGTTCACCGCGGCGATCGACGGCGCCGGGCAGATGTCGCAGATCGCCTCCGGGTACATCCGGATCGTGGCCGGCGGCGAGGAAGTGGCCCGGTACTCCTTCTCCGGTGCGGAGTTCTCCACCGAGCGCGCCCTGATGCTGGGCGACTTCTACCTGAAGGACGTGTGGCGCTTCGCCGCCGTCGGGCAGGGCTTCGACGGCGGACTCGACGCGCTGATCAGGAACTTCGGCGGAGAGGTCGCCGAGGAGGAGCCCGCGGCCCCGGAGCCGCAGGCGGCACCCGGCTTCGCGCC
>NZ_AOPZ01000096.1 GCF_000414115.1 Streptomyces aurantiacus JA 4570 | reverse complement strand
GTCCGGATCGTTGGCCAACGCCAACCCCGCCAAGCCGAACAGCATCACCGGCACATGCGCGGACTCGGTGACGTACTCGGACAGCAGATGCGGCACGACGACGTACACCACCCCCGCCACCACGGCGAACTGCGCCCGCCGCACCCCCGCCGCGACCACCACGGCCAACCACACGAGCCCCGTCATCGCGGTGAAGTCGGTCGCGGTGATGCGCGTGTTGAAGGACGCGTACATCACCCCGCCGAACCCGGCGAGCCCCGCCGACAGCGTGAAGAGGAGCAGCTTCGTGCGGACCACGGAGACGCCGGAGGCCATCGCGGCGGCGGGCGCCGACCGGACGGCGAGCATGGCACGCCCGGACGCGGACCCGCGCAGCGCGCCGAGCGCGGCGACGGCGGCGGTGACGAGGACGACCATGGCGACCCCCATGGCCCGGTCGTCGGAGAGGTCGACGGGGCCGAACACCGGGCGGGGGATCTCCCAGCCGGTGTCGCCGTTGCGCAGCCACCCCATCTGGAAGAGGACCTGATCGGCGAGGAAGGCGAGGGCGAGCGTCGCGAGGGCGAGGGAGCGCCCGCCGAGCCGCAGCGCGGGCAGCGCGACGAGCGCCCCCAGGACGGCGGCCGCACACGTGCCGACGAGCGCCGCGGCGAAGAACGGCCAGCCGTGGCTGAGCAGCAGCCCGGCGACGAGCGCGGCGCCCGTCACGAACGTGGCCTGCGCGAGCGAGACCATCGCGCCCAGGCCGGTGACGACGGTGAAGGACACGAAGACGAGGGACAGGGCGAGGCCCTGGGCGAGCAGGCCGCTCCAGAAGGGGGTGGTGACGGTGTAGAAGGCGGTGGCGAGGAGCACCGCAGCCACCGCCCACGGGCCCCACCTGCGCGCCCACGACCGCCCCGCCAGATAGTCGACGGGCGCCGCGTCCACCGCCGCCGTACCCGCGACCCGCTGTCGCCGTGTCAGCACCAGCAAGCCCGCGAAGAGCAGCAGGAACGGCACCGCCGTACGGAATCCGGTGATCGACTCGGCGAAGTCGGCGTACCCCGCGACCAGGTTCTGCAGCACCCCGAGCGCCAGGCCGCCCGCGAACGCCAGCGGCACCGACAGGAACCGGCCGAGCACGGCCGCCGTCGCCGACACGAAGAGGAAGAGCGTGAAGTCGTGGGACGACAGGCCCAACAAGGGCGTGGCGAGCACTCCCGCCAGGCCCGCGAGCCCGGACGACAGCATCCACGCCACCGACGAGAGACGGTCCGCGCTGATCCCCCGCAGTTCCACCAGCGACCGGTTGTCCACGGCCGCGCGCATTCGCAGGCCGAGCCGCGTGTGCCGCATCAGGATCCACAGGCCGACGGCGACGACCGCCGTCGCCACCCACGTGATGAGCTGGTCGGAGTCGACGCCGACGCCGTCCGTCAGCTGCCAGCTCCTCGCCGGGCTCGGCCCCACCCCGGGCAGGCCGAACTGGTTCTCGGCGGGCTTCACGGGCGCGCCCGCGTCCTGAAGGAGTTCCACCACCCACAGGCCGAGCGCGGGCAGCGCCACGAGCAGCCCGATCGTCGCCACGATCTGCGCCGTCTCGCCCACCCGCGCCAGCTTGCGGAACATCAGCCGGTCCAGACCCCAGCCCAGTGCGGGCGCGAGCACGCACACGAGCAGCAGCGCCGTCGGCACGGCCGGCCAGCCGAAGCCGGAGTGCAGTTCGTAGAAGGCGAGCGCGCAGAGGTAGGCGGTCGCGCCGTGCGCGAAGTTGAAGAGTCCGGACGCGGAGTACGACAGGACCAGGCCCGTGGCGAGCAGCGCGTACAGCGCTCCCGAGACAAGGCCGCTCAGGACGAAACCCAGCAGGTCCGACATCGGCGGCGGCCCTCAGCGGAAGGGGATCGGTTCGTAGCAGGTGAAGGGGGACGCCACCTCGTACTTTCCGCCCTTCAGCCGCACCAGCGCCCCGCAGCCGAACGCCTCCTTGCGGCCCTTGGGCAGCGCGCGGTCGCCGACGAGCGTGCCGGTGTCGGAGAAGCCGTCGGCCGCCCGCTGGAAGGACTCCGCCGTCAGCTTCCGGCCCGCCTTCCCGGCGACGGCCAGGAAGAGATCCGCCGACATGTAGCCCGTCATCATGTGCATGTTGAGGGGGATCTCCTTGCCCGCCGTCTTTCTGACGTCCTCCTTGAACTGCTTCATGTCCGCGCTCTGTTGCTCGAACGGCTGGAACGTCAGGAGCACATGGACGCCGTCGAGCGCCTTGCGCGTCGCGCTCTTGGCCAGCAGGCCCGGGTCGTAGTCGGTGGGGTCGGTGAGCAGGCCCCGGTAGCCGGTGCGTTTGACGGCGGTGAACAGGCCGATGTTGTACGGGGTCTGCATGACGGAGACGACGGCGTCCGGTGCCTTGCCGCCGTCGGAGCGCAGGATGTCCTTGGTGTACGCCGACCAGTCGCTCGGCACCGAGGTCGCGGGCACCACCGACTTCGCGTACGTCACCTCGAAACCGGCGGCCTTGAAGCTCTGCCGGTAGGTGCGGACGGCGAAGGTGCCCGGCTCGTTGTCGTTCGCGAGGATCGCCACCGACTTGCCGCGCGCGCCGCCCATGACCTTCTTCAGGCCCTCCGGCCAGCTCTGCGTGATGGTGCCGCCGGGCATCGGCACCATGCAGCCGCCGAAGCCGTACAGGTACGTGGGGCCGCAGAACGCCGGGATCGTGCCCCAGCCGAACGTCGGCACCTTGTGCTCCTGGAGGAAGTCGGCGCCGGAGAACGTCACCGAACTCATGGGGGCGATCGCGAACACCTTGTCGCGCTGGACGAGTTTGCGGGCGGCGGCGAGGTTGCGGGCCGGGTCCTGGCCGTCGTCCTCCGCGCCCAGATAGTCGATCTTCCGGCCGTGCACCCCGCCCTCGGCGTTCGCCCTCTCGAAGCGGGCCCTGGCCCCGAGGTCGGTGTCCTTCTTGCTGTATCCGCTGGCGGTCGTCATGGAGACGATCCCGCCCACCTTGACGGAGTCCTCGCTCACGCCCCGGGCGGAGTCGCCGCCCTTGCCATCTCCTGAACTCCCGCTGTTGGAGGCGGAGTTGCAGGCGGGTACGGCGGCGAGCAGCAGTCCGGCCACGGCGGCGGCGCCGAGCTTGCGCAGGGATCGCGACACGGTCGTCCCCCTCCGGTCGAGTGAGGCAGATTCTGTGTCCGACCTGACGAACCGTCAATAACTGACGCAACGTCAAATCCACTCGCGGAGCGTGGATCAGCCGCGGTAGAGCGCCTCCACCTCGGCCGAGTAGGCCAGCTCGATCGCCTTCCGCTTGAGCTTCAGCGAGGGCGTGAGCAAGCCGTGCTCCTCGGTGAACTGGTGCGCCAGTATCCGGAACGTGCGGATCGACTCCGCCTGGGACACCAGGGTGTTGGCGGCCACCACGGCGCGGCGCACCTCGGTCTCGAGGTCGGGGTCGTGCACCAGCTCGCGCGCCGCCATCGGCGGCTTGTTGCGCATGGCGAGCCAGTGCTCGACGGCCTCCGCGTCCAGCGTGACGAGCGCCGCGATGTAGGGCCGGTCGTTGCCGACGACGATGCACTGGGCGACCAGCGGATGGTCCCGCACCCGCTCCTCCAGCTGCACCGGCGAGACGCTCTTGCCGCCGGAGGTCACCAGGATCTCCTTCTTGCGGCCCGTGATGGTGAGATAGCCGTCCTCGTCGAGCGCGCCCAGGTCGCCGGTGGCGAGCCAGCCGTCGTGCAGCGCCGCGTCGGTCGCCTTGGGGTCGTTGAGGTAGCCCTGGAAGACATGGCCGCCGTGCAGCCACACCTCGCCGTCGTCGGCGATGTGCACGGTGGTGCCGGGGATGGCCTGGCCGACCGTGCCGTAGCGGGTGCGCTCGGGCGGGTTGGCGGTCGCGGCGGCCGAGGACTCGGTGAGGCCGTACCCCTCGAAGATCGTCACGCCCGCGCCGGCGAAGAACAGGCCGAGGCGGCGGTCCATGGCGGAGCCGCCGGACATCGCGTGCCGCACCCGGCCGCCCATGGCGTCGCGGACCTTGGCGTAGACGAGCTTCTCGAAGACCTGGTGCTGCATGCGCAGCGCCGTGGAAGGACCGGGCCCGGTGCCGAAGGCCCTGGCCTCCATCGCGTCGGCGTACCGCACCGCCGCCTCCACGGCCTTGTCGAACGGGCCCGCCCTGCCCTCCCGTTCGGCCTTGCGCCGGGCCGCGTTGAAGACCTTCTCGAAGATGTACGGCACGGCCAGGATGAACGTCGGCCGGAACGCGGCGAGGTCGGGGATCAGCGCGGCGGCGTTCAGGCTCGGCTGGTGGCCGAACTTGACGCGGGCGCGCACCGCGGCGATCTGCACCATCCGCCCGAAGACGTGCGCGAGCGGCAGGAAGAGCAGCGTGGACGGCTCGTCGCCGCGCTTGGAGCGGAACACCGGCTCCCAGCGCTCGACGAGTGTGTCCACCTCGAACATGAAGTTCCCGTGCGAGAGGACGCAGCCCTTGGGGCGGCCCGTGGTGCCGGAGGTGTAGATCACGGTCGCCACGGAGTCCGGCGTGACGGCGCGGCGGTGGCGGTGCACCACCTCGTCGTCCAAATCGCGGCCGGCGTCGTTGAGTTCGCGTACCGCGTCGCCGTCGAGCTGCCACAGGCGGCGCAGATGCGGCAGCCGGTCGACGACCGAGCCGATCGTCATCGCGTGGTCCTCGTGCTCGACCATCGCCGCCGACACCTGCGCGTCGTGCAGCATCCAGAAGACCTGCTCGGCCGACGACGTCGGATACACGGGGACGACCTGCGCGCCCACGGTCCACAGGGCGAAGTCGAACAGCGTCCACTCGTACCGCGTGCGGCACATGATGGCGACCCGGTCGCCGAACCGGACCCCCTGGGCGAGCAGCCCCTTGGCGAGCGCCAGGACCTCGTCGCGGAACTCCGCGGAGGTCACGTCCTGCCAGACGCCGTCACGCTTGCGGCCGAGGACGACGCGGACCGGATCCTCAAGGGCATGGTCGAACACGGCGTCGGCAAGGCCGCCCACCCGTGGCGCCGACGCCATGGGAGGGTTCGTGAACTCGCGCAATGGTGCTCCTTGTGGCGCTCCGCACAGCGCCGGTGACGGTACCCCACCCCGGTCCCGTCCGGGAGGGGGTGGGAAACGCCCGAACGGGCACGATCGTCACAGGTCAGCGGGTGAAATGCGGCCACAAGGGTAAGGGACGGACACATTACTGACGGCTGAGTAAGTTTCGGTGCCGTAATCTCCACCGAATCTGTACGCGGCGGTTACCCCTGGAGCTGCTTCTCGCGGGTCGGCTCCGCGGCCGCCGACGGGGCCTGACCTGCGACGGACTCAGGTTTGGTCCGGACCATCAGGAGCACCGCGAGGCCCGCAGCGAGCCCCACCGCGCCGGCCGTGAGGGAGGCCCCGTTGAGCCCCGAGGCGAAGGCGTCCCGCACCTCGTGCGCGGACACCGAGCCGCGCAGCGCGGCCGCCCCGCCCCCGGCCGCCGTGTGCGCCGCGTCGTGGCCGATCGTGTCCTGCATCCGCGAGGTCAGGACCGTGCCGAACACGGCGACGCCGAGCGCGTACCCGAGCTGCCGGAAGGTGTTCACCGCGCCGCCCGCCATGCCCGCGCTCGAAGGCGGCACCGCGGCGAGCGCCGCCCCCGCGAGCGCGGGCGCGACGAGCCCGGCCCCGACGCCCGACAGCGTCAGGCCCGGCACCAGCGCCTGCCACGACGAGCCCGCGTCCAGCACCGCCATCGCCAGGCAGCCCGTGCCGATCAGGAGCAGGCCGACGCCGATGACGTACCGCGCCGGCGCGCCGTGCAGCAGTCGCCCGCCGACCGCCGCCACCACGAAGGACGTCGCCGCCAGCGGAAGCAGCACCAGGCTGCCGCGGATCGGGCTCATGCCGAGCACGGTCTGCAGCCAGATCGAGAAGTACGGGATCACGGCGAAGGCCGCCGCGTTGTAGCCGATCCCGGCGATCAGGACACCCGTGAACGCGGGCTTGCGCAGCAGCTTGAGGTCGAGCAGCGGGTGGGTGACCCGCCGCTCCACGACGACGAAGGCGACCAGCGCGAGGACCGCGACCGCGAAGGTCACGCCGGTGGCCGCCGAGGCCCACCCGACGGACGACGCCCGCACCACCCCGTACGTCAGCGCCCCCGCGAACACCGCGAACGCCGCCGTGCCCGCCCAGTCCACCCGCCGGCCCGCGTGCCCCTTCGCCTCCGGCAGCACGCGCAGCGTCAGCCACACCGCCGCCACGCTGACCGGCAGGTTGATGAAGAAGATCCACCGCCAGCCGGGCCCCTCGGTGAGCAGCCCGCCGACGATCGGTCCCAGGGCCGCCGCGGCGCCGCTCACCGCGCCCCAGACCCCGAGCGCCACCGAGCGCTGCTTGCCCTGGTAGGCGGCGCCGAGCAGCGGCAGTGTCGTCGCGAACATCGCCGCCGCGCCGAGGCCCTGCACCGCGCGCGACGCCACCAGCAGCTCGGCGTTCGGCGCGAGCCCGCAGCCGAGCGAGGCGAGGGCGAAGAGCACGGTCCCCGCGACCTGGGTCCGGCGCCTGCCGAGCACGTCGGCCGCCGCGCCGACGCCGAGCAGCAGCGCGGCGAGCGCCAGCGCGTAGCCGTCGATGACCCACTGCAGATCGCTCAGCGACGCGTCGAGCGCCCGTGCCATGTCGGGCAGCGCCACCACCACGATCGTCACGTCCAGCAACAGCATGAATGTGCCCAGGCACACCGCTGTCAGCGGCCCCCATGTGCGCATGTCTCTCACTCCTCGTGCCATGTCCAAAGGATTCGTACAACGACGTACGATCCTTCAGAGCCGCACGATCGTGACGGCTGTCGGCCGGGTTCCGGCGGAAACCGACATGGGAGAGGTGGCAGCGGGTGGAATCCCACACGCCCCGCGCGCTCGACGAGCTGGATATGAAGCTCCTGCACGCCCTGGAGACCGACGGGCGGGCGCCCTTCAGCAAGATCGCTGCGGTGCTCGGCGTCTCCGACCAGACCGTCGCACGCCGCTACCGGAAGCTCACCGCCGAGAGCGGCCTGAACGTGGTCGGCGTGCGCAACGCGGAGCGGCTGGGCACGGACTTCTGGATGCTGCGGCTGCGCTGCACACCCGAGGGCTCGGAGACCATCGCGAACGCGCTCGCGCGCCGCCCCGACACCTCCTGGGTCGCCCTGATGTCGGGGGGCACGGAAGTGATCTGCATGACCCGGCCCCGCAAGCCCGGCGACCACGACGACCTGCTGCTCGGCAAGCTGCCGCGCACGCCGCACATTGTGGAGATCCGCGCGTTCCAGCTTCTGCACAGCTTCTTCGGCGGGCCGCGCGGGTGGCTCAGCAAGCTGGCGCCGCTGAGCGAGGCGCAGCTTGCGGCGCTGACGCCGCGGCTCGCGCCCGCGGCTCGCGCCCGCCACGCGCGCCCCGGTCCGCATCTCGGCCGAGGACGAGGCATTGGTGACCGCGCTCGAAGCGGACGGGCGTGCTACGTATCCCGAATTGCAGCGTGCCACTGGGCTTTCGGAGTCGTCCGTGAAGCGGCGGCTCGGCGCGTTGCTGGAGTCCCGGGCCGTTTTCGTCGACGTCGAATACACGCCCGAGTTGCTCGGGTATCACGTGGCCGCGGCCTTGTGGATCACTGCTGCGCCCGCTGCGTTGCACTCCGTGGGGGAAGCGCTTGCGTCTCACTATGAGATCGCCTTTGCCTCGGCTACCGCGGGGCCCTCGAATCTGGTCGCCACCGTTGTCGCCCGTGATACGGCGGGGCTCTACGCCTACATCAGCGGCAAACTTGGCCAGTTGGAGGGCGTGCAGCATGTGGAGACTGCGCCGTTTTTGCGGCGGGTGAAGCAGTTGGCCTACCGGCCTGGGCGGTGACGTTCCGCTGGGGTGCGATGTTTTGTCTGCGGATGGGTGGGGGCTGGTCGCGCAGTTCCCCGCGCCCCTAGGAAAGCCTCGTTGCCGTCGGCCGGATTGTTCACGCTCGGCCTCTTTGTAGGCTGTCTCCGCCTGCCAGGATCGCCGCCGCCAAGGCGTTCGCCGCGCTCGTCGCTCGGGTGCTGCGCTCGCCGTGGCGCAGTACGAAGTCCACCGAACCCAGCTCCGGCAGGCCCGCCCGGTCCGGTAGTCGTTCCAGGCCCTGTGGGATCAGGCCGCGGGAGTGGGCCATGACGCCCAGGCCCGCGCGGGCCGCTGCGAGCAGGCCGTTGAGGCTGCCGCTGGTGCAGGCCACGCGCCAGGGGCGGGCGCTGCGCTCCAGGGCCTCCATGGCCAGGGCGCGGGTGATGCCCGGCGGCGGATAGGCGATGAGGGGCACCGGCAGGGCCGGGTCCAGGCGGAGCCGGGGCGCGCCGATCCACACCAGGTCGTCGTGCCAGACCAGTTCGCCGCGCGAATCCTCCGGGCGCCGCTTGGCGAGCACCAGGTCGAGCTTGCCCGCGTCCAGGCGCTCGTGCAGCGTGCCGGACAGTTCGACGGTCAGCTCCAGGTCGACCTCGGGATGGCCGCGCCGGAAGGACTCCAGGATGTCGGTGAGCCGGGTCAGGACGAAGTCCTCCGAGGCGCCGAAGCGCAGCCGCCCGCCCGGCCGCGCTCCCGTGAAGAACGCCGCCGCCTGCTCGTGCACCTCCAGGATGCGCCGGGCGAAGCCGAGCATCGCCTCACCGGCCTCGGTCAGCTCCACGCTGTGCGTGTCCCGCGTGAACAGCGGCCGCCCCGTCGCCTCCTCCAGGCGCCGCACGTGCTGGCTCACCGTCGACTGGCGCAGGCCGAGGCGGCGCGCGGCCTGCGTGAAGCTCAGCGTCTGGGCCACCGCGAGGAACGTACGGAGCTGAGCGGGGTCGTACACGCCTCCCAGGTTATCGCGGAACGTGATGACAGTCAGAGCGGTGTACGGGATTCCCGATCGCGGCCGGGAGGAGGACCATGGAGAGGGCACGTGCCGCCCCGAGAAGCCCCGAGAGCATGGAGCACTGTGAAACGCCCGTCCTGGCCGTCCTGGATGCCGATCGACCCGTACATCGCGGCTCTGCTCGGCACCGTGGGACTCGCGGCGCTCCTGCCCGCCCGCGGCACGGCCGCCGACGTGGCGTCCGGCGCCTCGACGACGGCCGTCGCGCTGCTGTTCTTCCTGTACGGCGCACGCCTGTCGACGCGCGAGGCCGTCGACGGGCTGCGGCACTGGCGCCTCCACCTCACGGTGCTGCTCTGCACGTTCGCGGTGTTCCCGCTGCTCGGCCTGGCCGCCAAGGGCCTGGTCCCGTACGTCCTGACGCCCGCGCTCTACAGCGGCTTCCTGTTCCTGACGCTGGTGCCCTCGACGATCCAGTCGTCGATCGCCTTCACGTCCATGGCGCGCGGCAACGTCCCGGCGGCGATCTGCGCGGGCTCGTTCTCGTCGCTCGCGGGCATCGTGATCACGCCGCTGCTCGCGGCCTGGCTGCTCGGGCACAGCGCGGGCGGGTTCTCCGCGGACTCGCTGCTGAAGATCGTGCTGCAACTGCTCGTGCCGTTCCTCGCGGGCCAGTTCCTGCGCCGGTGGGTCGGCTCCTTCATCGCCCGCAACAAGAAGGTGCTCTCCTTCGTCGACCGGGGCTCGATCCTGCTGGTCGTCTACACCGCGTTCAGCCAGGGCATGGTGGCGGGCATCTGGCACCAGGTCACCCCGGTCCGGCTCGGCGCGCTGCTCGGCGTCGAGGCGGTGCTGCTCGCCGTGATGCTGTCGCTGACCTGGTACGGCGCGAAGAAGCTCCGCTTCGGGCGGGGCGACCGGATCGCGATCCAGTTCGCCGGGTCGAAGAAGTCCCTCGCCGCGGGGCTGCCCATGGCGAGCGTCCTGTTCGGCGCCCAGGCGTCGCTCGCGGTGCTGCCGCTGATGCTCTTCCACCAGATGCAGCTCATGGTCTGCGCGGTGATCGCCAAGCGCCGCTCCCGTGACCCGGAGGCCGTCGAGGCGCGCGCGGCGGAGGCCGGTACCGGACCGGTCAGTCCTCGCGCTGGAAGCGCAGCGACACGAACCGCGGCCGGTACAGCTCCACGTTCCGGCTGATCTGCGCCTGCGCGTTCGCGGCCGTCGTGTCCAGCCAGTTGACGTCGTAGCTCACCACGAGCCGGCCGTCGCCGCTCACGGCCGGGTGGGCCTGCGGGTTGTAGGGGGCGGCGGCCGCCGTGTCCGCCGCGCCGCCCCCGGTGTCCTTCGGCAGCGACGGCGCGAACGCCTTGGCGGGGCCGTGCCAGGGGCCGGCGGGGGAGCAGGACCAGTAGGACGTGACGTTCGTCAGGCCCGCGGTGCCGGCCGCCATCGTGAGCAGGACGTACGTTCCGTCCCTGCGGACCACGGTGAACGCGCTGCCGACGCCCTTGCGGTCGCCGTTGCCGAGGACCGGGCGCGGGGCCTTGGTGCGGGACCAGTCCGAACCGTCCCAGTACCGCCAGGCGGCGGGGTCGTCGAGGCTCCCGTGCGGGACGCGGGCGACGTAGGCGTGCGAGGAGGGGCGGGCGGTGGCCTGGGCGTCGTTGCCGCCGAAGACGTACGTCCACTCGCCGTCGTCGACGGTCGACGCGCCGTACAGCACGCGCCGCCCGGGGTCGGGGACGCCGCGCTGGTCCGAGATCTGCGTGATGCCCTCGACGCGCAGGTCCGGCAGGGAGAGCGTGGCGACCTCGGTGGCGGCGGGCACGCCGTAGATCCACGGCCCGGTGCCGGTCGCACGGGTCCACAGGAGCACCCGCAGGACGTCCTCGTCGGCGCCCGGCGAGCGCGGCTCGACCTTCGCGGCGACCGGCCAGCGCCACTGCCCCGGCGCCGGATCGGCGAACATGGGGGTGGGCAGCGTACGCTCGATGGATCCCGAACGGTCCATGACCACACCGGAGTTGCGCACCATCGGCGTGTTCGTGTCCCGCCACGCGTGCGGCTGGCCCTGCGGGTTGGGCGGCGCGTGCACCTGGCCGAGGAAGGTGTCGGAGAACAGCCACAGGACCCGCCCGTCCGGCAGCTTCACCGAGTGCGTGCCGTCGCCGCCCGTCCAGTCGTCGGTGCGGGCGCCGTCGTCGCCGTACGAGGCGAACGCGCCGGTGAGCCTCGGCTCGGCGGCCGACGACGCGACGGTGGTCGCCGCGCACGCCGGACCGCCCTCCCGGTCGTCGTCGCCGTCCGGGAGGGCGGTCAGGAACACGGCCGCGCAGGCCAGGGCGAGCAGCAGGACGATCCAGGTCCTGCGCGCGCCCCGGCCGCCCGGAGGCCCGTCCGTGGTGGACGGTGCCGCGTACGGTTCTGTGGCTGCGGACACGCCGGGGACGCTAGTTCCCCGCGCGCACCCGGTCCATGGGCAGCCAGGTGACGGTGTTCCACGTCACAGCGGCGGACGCGCTCTGCGGGAGGTCCTCGGAGCTGAGGTGTCGCACCTCCTCGTCGCTCAACGCCCGCTCGAACACGCCCACTTCGTCGATGGCGCCGGTGAAGTGGGCCCTGCTGTCCAGGCGCTGGCCGACGTGCACGCCGAACGTCGAGTTGCGGCTGACGCTGCCGGGGACGTCGGCCCGCGTCAGCGGCTCGCCGTCCAGGAACAGCGTGAGCCTCCCGTCGCCGCGGCGCAGCGCGACGTGGTGCCACTTGCCGTCGTTGTGGGCGCCGCTGGTGCTCAGTGACACCGTGCGCGGCGGGCCGCCGCCCTCGCGGGTGGTGATCGACCCCGTGACGCGGTTGCCCGCGGGCTCGCCGCGCAGCCACACCTGCGGCTGGCTGTTGCCGACGCCGCCCATCCAGAGCATCGGCTGCTCACCGCTCTTCGCCGTGTAGCGGAACCACAGCGAGGCCGTGAAGTCCCGGGTGCCGAGCGGCAGTCGGGAGCTGTACGGCAGCCGGACGGCGTCGTCCACGCCGTCGAAGTCGATCGCGCGCCCCCCGAAGACGCCGTCCGTGGTGCCGGCGCCGCCGAGCACCGCCGCGTCCCGCGCGCCGGGCGCCCAGTCGCGGGTCCGCGGATCCGGGCCGCGACGCGGCTTCAGCCAGTCCTCGGTGAAGCGCGCGAAGCGGATCTCGTCGCGGGCGTCGACCGCGCCGCCCTCGTACATCAGGCCGACGCGTTCGTCGTCGACCGCCACCATGTCGGAGTAGCCCGACCAGTCGCCGGTGACGACGGTGCCCCGGTCGAAGCTGTCCCAGGTGCGGCCGCCGTCGTAGGAGGAGCGGATCATCATGGTCCTGCGGCGGTCGGGATCGCCGGGGCAGGCGAGCAGGAGCCGGTCGCCGAACCGCAGCGTGGCGCCCTGCACCTGCGGTGTGTACAGGTCGGGGATCGACGTGAACGGGCGGGTGAAGCTCTCGCCGCCGTCCCGGCTGACGGCGTGGTCGCGGTGCCCGAGGTCGGTGCCGTCCTGCTCGCGCCCGCTCACATAGATCGAACCGTCCTGACGCTCCGCCAGGGTCATCTCGGACGGCTTCTGCCGGAACGTGGCGTCGCTCGCGGAGATCGGGTACGAGTCCGTGGCCCCGATCCGCCAGTTGTCACCGCCGTCGTCGCTGACGACAAGGGCGGCGTGGTTCTCGGTGACCCGGCTGCCGTTCCACGTCTCGGCGTTGACCGTGAAGACCAGGCGCCCCGCGTGCCGGCCGCGGGTCAGCTGGATGCCGTGCACAGGCCCGGTCGCGTACCAGGAGTTCCAGGACTTCGGCAGGATGTCGTCGCTCAGGTCCCGCGGCTTCGACCAGGTCTCGCCGTCGTCGTCGCTGTGCTGCAGATAGGGCGTGCGCTCGCACGGCACCTCGCAGTTCTTGCCGTCCGTGCGGCCCGGGTTGTAGGTCTCCGCGAGCACGATGCGGCCCGTCTCGCGGTCGACGACCGGCGCCGGGTTGCCGTGCGTGTCGCCGCCGCCCTCGTTGATGACCTGCATCGGGCTCCAGGTCCGGCCCCCGTCCTCACTGCGCTTGAGGACCAGATCGATGTCACCGGCGTCGCTGCAGTCGTTGACGCGTCCCTCGGCGAAGGCGAGCAGCGTTCCCTTCGTCGTCTTCACGATCGCTGGTATCCGGAAGCACGCGTAGCCCGGATCCTGGGAAGCCTTGAAGAGGATCTGCTGATCGAACGGTGCCCTCGGCGCCCGGTCCGCGGCCTCGGCCGCGCCGCCG
>NZ_AOPZ01000095.1 GCF_000414115.1 Streptomyces aurantiacus JA 4570 | reverse complement strand
GGGACCGGCGGCGGCCGTCGCGAAGGCATCGGATGCCGCGCGGGCGTCGGTCGGCGTGGTGGCGGCGGTCGGGCCGGGGGCGCCGGACATGCCTGTGGTGGCGGGTCCGGGGGAGCCGTCCGCGCGGGGCGGGGCCGCCGGTGCGGATACCTCCGTGAGGGGCGCGGCGGCCGCGGCGGGTGGGGAAGAGGAGTCGGCGGCGGGCGGGGCAGAGAAGAGCGGTGGGTATCGGCGGGTCTTCGGGGTGCCGGAGTTCCGGGTGGTGTTCGCCGCGCACGCGATGTCGTTGCTCGGGGTGGTCGTCAGTGAGATCGCGCTGACCGTGCTCGTGTACGACCTCACCGGCTCGCCGCTGCTCAGCGCGCTGGCCTTCGCGCTGGGCATGCTGCCGTACCTCGTCGGCGGGACGCTGTTCGCCGGGATCGCCGACCGGTACCCGCCGCGCCGGGTCCTGGTCACCTGCGATCTGCTGTGCGCCGGGTGCGCGCTGCTGATGGCGCTGCCCGCGACACCGGTCGCCGGGCTGCTCGCGCTGCGCTGCCTGATCGCCGCCGTCTCACCGGTCTTCAACGGCACGCGGATGGCGACCCTCACCGACGTCCTGGGCGACGGGGACCTGTTCGTGCTCGGGCGGTCCCTGCTGCGGATGGTGTCGCAGAGCGCCGTCCTCGTCGGCTTCGGCCTCGGCGGCGTCCTGCTCACCGTCGTCCCCCCGCGGGGAGCGCTGGTCATCACGGTCGTGACGTTCGCGGCCTCCGCGCTGCTGCTGCGCTGCGGTACGAAGCGACGGCCCGCGCGGGGCCCGGGCCCGGGGAGGGCGAACGGGACGGGCGAGGGGAGCGGCGAGGGCGCCGCGCTCATGCGGTACTCGCTCGCCGGTGCCCGCGAGGTCCTCGGCAACCGCCGCGTCCGCGCGCTGCTGCTCCTGCTCTGGGCGCCCCCGATGTTCGCCGTCGCCCCGGAGGCGCTCGCCGCCCCGTACGCCGAGCAGATCGGCGCCGGTACCGCCGGGGTCGGCCTGCTGATGTGCGCGATGCCCGTCGGCACCATCACGGGCGAGGTGTACGCCGGGTCCGCGCTCACCGCCGCGGCCCGCGCCCGCATCGCGCTCCCGCTCGCCGCGACCACCCTGCTCCCGCTGGTCGCGTACGCCTTCACGCCCGGCCTGGCCTGGGCCCTGCCCGCGCTGCTGCTCGCCGGCGCCGGATCGGCGTACACCCTGGGCCTCGACCGCTGGTTCGTCGACTCCGTGCCGCCGGAGCTGCGCGGCCGCGCCATGACGGTGCACACGGCGGGCCTGATGACGCTCCAGGGGGTGGGCATGGCGCTCGCCGGCCTCGCGGCGGAGTTCTTCGCGGTGAGCACGGTGGTGGCGGCCGCCGGGGTGCTCGGCACGGTGTGCTGCCTGGTCCTGGCCCGGGAGGTCGGGGCGACGGGGCGGGACGGCGGCGGTGGTGGTGCGGGCGCGGCCGGATTCTGAGACTGGGGCTGACCGGTATGTGACCGGGGACTAAGGTCGACGCTGTGCCGAAGCCGCTCAGTCTCCCCTTCGATCCCATCGCCCGCGCCGACGAACTCTGGAAGCAGCGCTGGGGATCCGTGCCCGCCATGGGCGCCATCACCTCGATCATGCGCGCGCACCAGATCCTGCTCGGGGAGGTCGACGCGGTCGTCAAGCCGTACGGGCTGACCTTCGCGCGGTACGAGGCGCTGGTGCTGCTGTCCTTCTCCAAGGCGGGGGAGCTGCCGATGTCCAAGATCGGCGAGCGGCTGATGGTGCATCCGACGTCCGTCACGAACACGGTGGACCGCCTGGTCCGGTCCGGGCTCGTGGCCAAGCGGCCGAACCCGAACGACGGGCGCGGCACGCTTGCCTCCATCACGGAGAAGGGGCGTGAGGTCGTCGAGGAGGCGACGCGGGAGCTGATGGCCATGGACTTCGGGCTCGGGGTGTACGACGCGGAAGGGTGCGGGGACATTTTTGGGTTGCTCAGGCCCCTGCGGGTGGCTGCCGGCGACTTCGAGGAGTAGCCCCCTATGGGGGCTGCGCCCCCTTTCCCCCGCCTTTTCGGCGCTCCGCGCCTCGTCCTCAGCCTCGTCCTCAAACGCCGGACGGGCTTTTTTCGCCCTCCGGGCGGGGAAAACAGGGCGGCGGAAGATCGCGGAAGAGAGCGGGCTACGCTCGTAGCCATGAAACGCAGCGTGCTCACCCGCTACCGGGTAATGGCCTACGTCACCGCCGTCATGTTGTTGATCTTGTGCGCCTGCATGGTGGTCAAGTACGGCTTCGACAAGGGCGAGGGCCTGACGCTCGCGGTCTCCCAGATCCACGGCGTCCTCTTCATCATCTACCTGGTCTTCGCCTTCGACCTCGGCTCCAAGGCGAAGTGGCCGTTCGGCAAGCTGCTGTGGGTCCTTGTCTCCGGCACCATCCCCACGGCCGCGTTCTTCGTCGAGCGCAAGGTCGTGCGCGAGGTCGAGCCGATGATCGCCGACGAGCCCGCGGTCACGGCCAAGGCTTAGCACCGCCCCGGCTGCCCCCCGCCACGGCCTGCCCGTGGCGGTCAGCCATCGACATTTGCTAGGACGTCCAAGTAAATTGGCGTCATGGACGCTGAAGCCATCGAGGAGGGCCGCCGACGCTGGCAGGCCCGGTACGACGCCGCGAAGAAGCGCGACGCCGATTTCACCACGCTCTCCGGTGACCCGGTCGAGCCTGTCTACGGTCCCCGGCCCGGGGACACCTACGAGGGCTTCGAGCGGATCGGATGGCCCGGCGAATATCCCTACACCCGCGGCCTCTATCCCACGGGCTATCGGGGGCGTACGTGGACGATCCGCCAGTTCGCGGGCTTCGGCAACGCCGAGCAGACGAACGAGCGGTACAAGATGATCCTGGCCGCCGGCGGCGGCGGCCTCTCCGTCGCCTTCGACATGCCGACGCTCATGGGCCGCGACTCCGACGACCCGCGCGCGCTCGGCGAGGTCGGCCACTGCGGGGTCGCCATCGACTCCGCCGCCGACATGGAGGTCCTGTTCAAGGACATCCCGCTCGGCGACGTCACGACGTCGATGACCATCAGCGGCCCCGCCGTCCCGGTCTTCTGCATGTATCTGGTCGCCGCCGAGCGGCAGGGCGTCGACCCGGCCGTCCTGAACGGCACGCTCCAGACCGACATCTTCAAGGAGTACATCGCGCAGAAGGAGTGGCTCTTCGAGCCCGAGCCCCATCTGCGCCTCATCGGCGACCTCATGGAGCACTGCGCCCGCGAGATCCCCGCGTACAAGCCCCTCTCGGTCTCCGGGTACCACATCCGCGAGGCCGGGGCGACGGCCGCGCAGGAGCTGGCGTACACGCTCGCGGACGGGTTCGGGTACGTGGAGCTGGGCCTCAGCCGCGGCATGGACGTGGACGTCTTCGCCCCCGGCCTCTCCTTCTTCTTCGACGCGCACGTCGACTTCTTCGAAGAGATCGCCAAGTTCCGCGCCGCCCGGCGCATCTGGGCCCGCTGGCTCCGCGACGAGTACGGCGCGCAGACCGACAAGGCCCAGTGGCTGCGCTTCCACACCCAGACCGCGGGCGTCTCGCTGACCGCGCAGCAGCCGTACAACAACGTGGTGCGCACGGCCGTCGAGGCCCTCGCGGCTGTGCTGGGCGGCACCAACTCCCTCCACACGAACGCCCTCGACGAGACCCTCGCCCTGCCGAGCGAGCAGGCCGCCGAGATCGCGCTGCGCACGCAGCAGGTGCTCATGGAGGAGACCGGCGTCGCCAACGTCGCCGACCCGCTGGGCGGTTCCTGGTACGTCGAGCAGCTCACCGACCGCATCGAGGCCGACGCCGAGAAGATCTTCGAGCAGATCAAGGAGCGGGGGCGGCGGGCGCACCCCGACGGGCTGCACCCCATCGGGCCGATCACCTCCGGCATCCTGCGCGGCATCGAGGACGGCTGGTTCACCGGCGAGATCGCCGAGTCCGCCTTCCAGTACCAGCGGGCGCTGGAGAAGGGCGACAAGCGGGTCGTCGGCGTCAACGTCGCCCATGGGTCCGTGACCGGTGACCTGGAGATTCTCCGGGTCAGCCATGAGGTGGAGCGGGAGCAGGTGGCCGTGCTCGGTGGCCGTAAGGCCGGGCGGGACGAGGGGCGGGTGCGGTCCTCCCTTGACGCGATGCTTGCCGCTGCGCGTGACGGGTCCAACATGATCGCCCCCATGCTGGAGGCGGTGCGGGCGGAGGCGACGCTCGGGGAGATCTGTGGGGTGCTGCGGGAGGAGTGGGGGGTGTACACGGAACCGGCGGGGTTTTAGGCCCTGCGGGGCATTCCCCAGTCCCGCCCCTTCCCGAAACGGAGCCCCCAGTTTCGGGAAGGGGCGGGGTTGGGGAGCTCAGCGCAGCGTCAGCCTGAACAGGGCGCCCCCGCCCGGTGCCTGCTCCGCCGACAGTTCGGCACCGTGCGCCCGAGCGATCTGCCGCGCCATGGCGAGCCCGAGCCCGGACCCGGGCAGCGCCCGGGCCTTCTCCGCGCGGTAGAAGCGGTCGAAGACGTGCGGGAGGTCTTCGGGGGAGATGCCGGGCCCGTGGTCACGGACCGTCAGGTAGGCGGCGGACAGGCCGACTTCGACCACCCCGCCCGGCGGGCTGAACTTCGCGGCGTTGTCGAGGAGGTTGGTGAGGAGGCGGGCGAGGCGGGCGGGCACGCCGGGGAGGGTGAGCCCGGCGGCGTCGGGTGAGACGTCGAGCACGAAGACGACCCCGGGCCAGTGCTCCCGAGCGGCCTCGACCACATGCCCGACCAGCGGCGCGAGCGCCACGTCCTCGACGAGCGGCAGCGGCTCCTCGTCCCGCGCGAGCTCGATCAGGTCGTTGACGAGACCGGTGACCTCCCGCAGCTGCCGGGCGAGCGCCCCGGACGCCCGGTCCCGCTGAGCCTTGTTCAACAGGTCGGCGCGGGCGAGGAGTTCGGCGTTCGTACGCAGTGCGGTGAGCGGCGTGCGCAGCTCGTGCGAGGCGTCGGCGACGAGCCGCCGGCGCGCGGCGACGGACTCCTCCAGCTCGCCGAGCATGGTGTTGAAGGCGGTGGCGAGCCGGGTCACCTCGTCCTCGCCTCCGCCGCCCCGGCCGAAGCGTCCCCACTTCCGGTCCCGCCCGGTGCGTTCGGGCGGTCCGGGCGGCAGCTCGATCCGGTGCCGGGCGTCCCGCGTCGCCGCGATCCGCTCCGCCGTAGCGGTGAGCCGCGCGACGGGCGCGAGCCCGGTCCGGGACACCCAGTACCCGCCGACGGCGGAGAGCAGCACACCCGCCCCGCCCACCACGGCCAGGATCGCGGCGGTCTGCCGCACCCCGCGCTCGGCGATGTCGGCCCGCATGGCGACCTGCACGGCCGCGCCCTTGCCGTAGTGGGTGGTGAGCATCCGTCCCGGCTTGCCGTCGGGAAGGGTGAAACTCGTGTAGTACGGCGCCAGTTCACCGGCGGCGACCTGCCGGGTGGGGCCGCTCACGGGCAGCAGGTACGGCTTCTTCGGGTCGTCGGCGGCGTCCGCGGGGACGATCTGTGAGCAGGCGGGGGCGCCGAGGAAGCGGCACTCGCCGGTGAGTACGCCGTAGTCCTTGTCGTATTCGTGCTGCTGGGCGACCAGCGTCGCGGTCTGGGCGAGGTTCTGGTCGAGCTGCTGGTAGAGCTTGTAGCGGAGCACGAAGAACGACGCGACGCAGACGCAGACCGCGACGAGCGCGACCGCTGCGGAGGCGGCGACCGCGAGCCGCGTCCGCAGCGGACGGCGCCGCCGCCAGCGGGCCCCGAGGCGGCGGTGGGTGCGGCGGGCGCTCACGGCGAGCCGAA
>NZ_AOPZ01000094.1 GCF_000414115.1 Streptomyces aurantiacus JA 4570 | reverse complement strand
GGCGCTTGAGGACGAGGCCGGAGGCCGACCGGCGGTGCGGTGGCCTCCGGCGCGACGAGCACGCGCGCTCAGTCAGCCGTACCCGAGTCCTTCTTCCGCACCGACTCCTTCACCGGCTCGCCAGACTCCTCCACCGGCTCGCCGACCTCCTCCGCGGCAGCGGGCCCCTCCCCCGGAGCGGCCTCCTCCCCCGGAGCGGAAGCAGACTTCTCCGCGGAAGCGGAAGCAGTCTCCTCCGCAGAAGCGGGCTCCTCCGCGGAAGCAGAAGCAGGCTCCTCCGTCGACGGAGGCTCCTCCGCGGCAGCGGGCTCCTCCGTCGACGCGGGCGGCGTTGCCGCCGGAGCGGCGGCGGCGCCACCCCCCGTACCCTCCGCGGCAGCGGCCTCCGCATCGGCCGCCGTGCTCACCGACACCACATCGATCGCCTCCTTGGCCACCTGCAGGAGCTTCGTGTCCTCGGGGGCCTGGTCGGGCGCGTTCTCGGGGTGGTGGCAGGCCACCTGGTGGGTGGATTCGAGGGCGAGGAGCGGAGGCTCCTTGACCGCGCAGATCTCCGTCGCCTTCCAGCACCGCGTGTGGAACCGGCACCCGCTCGGCGGGTCGATGGGCGAGGGCACGTCCCCGCGCAGCAGGATGCGCTCGCTCTTGACGCCCCGCCGCTTCGGGTCGGGCACCGGCACCGCGGACAGCAGCGCCGTCGTGTACGGGTGCATGGGCTTGGTGTACAAGTCCTTGCGGTCCGCGAGCTCGACGATCTTGCCGAGGTACATCACCGCGATCCGGTCGGACACGTGCCGGAT
>NZ_AOPZ01000093.1 GCF_000414115.1 Streptomyces aurantiacus JA 4570 | reverse complement strand
TCTTCCGATCTGGCCGGTATGGCCGGCGCGGCGTCCGTGGGGGTGCCCGCGGGCGGTCCCGCGGGGCGCGACGCGGCCCGGCGCCGGCGGCGCGGGGGCAGGGTGTCGCTGGGTGTGCTGTTGTTCGAACCCTCAGTGGGGTCGTTCGGCTCAAGCATGCGGGCGGTTCTCCCGTCACGCTCCCGGGCGCCGCGCCTTTACCGGACGTATCCGCGGCTCTCGCTTGCTGCGCGGGGCCGCCATCCGGGGGCGTGGGCGCCGCACGGGAGCTCTCTGTGTCTTGTCTCGCCGGTTCCGTACGCCCCTTGTGCGGACGGCCTGGCGAAAGTCTTCTGGTCAGTGCGCCGCCCGACCCAGGTGGCTCCCGAGTACGAGGGTGGCGCTGCGGTGTTCTCGGCGAACGTCCCTGCGCGGGACTGTCCCTACTCCGGCGCCTTCGCGGCGGCAGAATCGGCGACCCCTGAGTGGGGGTGCCCATCGGCCGGGGCGGCCGTGACTGCCTCGCGGTCGGGCGCGAGCGGGTCGGTCACCGTGCCGGTCTCGTCATCGAAAAGCCCCTGCGCCAGCCTGGTCACCGCTGCGGGGACCGGCGGCGCCAGGTCGGCCACAGCTCGGAGACCGGACAGGACGTCGTCGGGTCGGACGGCAGGTGTCACGTGCCGTACAACCAGCCGCAGTATCGCACAGGGCTTGTCGGTCGGCCTATCGGCGCGGGAGGCGAGCGCCTCCGGGCCGAGGGCGTCCAGGCTCACCACGGCGGCGCGGGCGTCGAAGGTCCGCATGCCGTTCTTCGCGCGGCGCTGGACCTCGACGGTCTCGGCGGCGCGGAAGGCGGCGGCGGCGCGCTCGGCGTCCGCGGGCTCGACGCCGTCCAGACGCAGCTCCCACACGGAGGCGGTGAGCCGGTCGGCGAGGCCGGAGGTGCGGGCCTCGACGGCGTCGGTGATGTCGAGTCCGTCGGGCAGCGAACCGTCGAGCAGCTCCCACAGCTTGCGCGGGTCGCGGTGCTCGGTGAGCGCGATCTCCAGATACTCGGCCTCGCTGCCCGTGCCGGTGGGTGCGGCATTGGCGTACGACACCTTCGGGTGCGGGGTGAACCCCGCCGAGTACGCCATGGGCACCTCGGCGCGGCGCAGCGCCCGCTCGAAGGCGCGCTGGAAGTCACGGTGGCTGGTGAACCGGAGGCGGCCGCGTTTGGTGTAGCGCAGTCGGATGCGCTGCACCGCCGGTGCGGGGGGCGGGCCCTCAGGCTGTCGCTTGCCCAGTGTTCTATTCCTTCGTGAGTACGGTCGTGCTGTTGCCCAGGGTACGTCCCCGGCCGGTGTCCGGTTCCCGCCGGGCTCGCGGAACCTCGCCGACCGGCACCCGCTCCTTCGGTGCGCCGAACAGCGCGCGCCGCACGTCGGCCCGGGCCTGGCGCACGCTCTGCCGGGCGGCGGCGAGGGCCTGGCGGGTGGTCCGCCCCACGGCGCGGGCGGCGTCGGCCGCCGGGCGCCACACCAGGTCCCGGACGGCGTGTCCGACCGGGGTGAGGACGCTCCGGTACACCCAGCGGGCGGGGGTCACGAAGATCCACCGAAGGAGCTGCCCCAGGAACCGCCAGACGGCCCGCGACACATACCCGGCGACCCGCCACGCGTGCCCCAGCGCGTCCCCGATCTCGCGCGCCACGACCGCGATGCCCCGCCCGACCGGCGCGAGCACCCACCGCCACACCGCCACGGCGGGCACCACGAAGATCCACCGCAGCAGTGTGCCGACGACCAGGCCGATGCCCCGCACCAGCCACATGATCCCGGCGCCCACCCCGCGGGCGGCCCAGGCGATCGCACGCCCCACGGGCGCGAGGACCCACGTGTACAGCCACACCGCGGGCACCACGAACAACATGCGCAGCAGCCACCGCACACCTCGCCCGAGCCCCACGGCCCCGGCGCCCAGCGCCCGCCCGAGCCACGCCAGCCCGTGTCCGAGGGGCGTCAGGACGTGCTCGTACAGCCACACCGAGGGCACCACGAGCAGCATCCACAGCAGCCAGCCGAGCCCCATCCCGACCGGCACGGCCACATAGCGCCACAGGCCCACCCAGGGCCAGACGAACAGGCACTTGCCGAGGAACACCACGGCCGCCCCGAGCGCCCGCCCCACCGGAGCGAGGACGTACCTCCACAGGGCGCTCAGCGGCACCACCACAAGCGTCCGCCCCAGCCACCCGAGGCCGCGCCCGAGGGGCCGCAGCGCGGTGTCACGCACGAACCGCCCGCCGACGACGAGCGCGTCCCACACGAGCCGCACCGGCACGACGACGATCAGCGCGATGATCCGCACGGGAAGCCTGATCGCCACCACGAGACAGCCCTCCGCCTGCGCGGGGGGCTGCTCGGGCGCGGGGGCCGCGGGCCTTTTCTCCAGGTCCATGTCGTCCTAGACGCGCACGGCGTCCTTACGGCTCCCGACTTTCTCGTATGCCTATGTCTACTTGTGCCTGTGCCTACTTGTTGACGACCGACAGCGGCAGCAGCTTCTTGCCGGTCGGGCCGACCTGGATCTCGGTCTGCATGGCGGGGCACACGCCGCAGTCGAAGCAGGGCGTCCAGCGGCAGTCGTCGACCTCGGTCTCGTCGAGCGCGTCCTGCCAGTCCTCCCAGAGCCAGTCCTTGTCGAGGCCGGAGTCCAGGTGGTCCCAGGGGAGGACTTCCTCGTACGTGCGCTCGCGCGTCGTGTACCAGTCGACGTCCACGCCGAACTGCGGGAGCGCCTTGTCGGCGCAGGCCATCCAGCGGTCGTACGAGAAGTGCTCGCGCCAGCCGTCGAAGCGGCCGCCGTCCTCGTAGACGGCGCGGATGACGGCGCCGATGCGGCGGTCGCCGCGGGAGAGGAGGCCCTCGACGATGCCGGGCTTGCCGTCGTGGTAGCGGAAGCCGATGGAGCGGCCGTACTTCTTGTCGCCGCGGATCTTGTCGCGGAGCTTCCCCAGGCGGGCGTCGGTCTCCGCGGCGGAGAGCTGCGGGGCCCACTGGAAGGGGGTGTGGGGCTTGGGGACGAAGCCGCCGATGGAGACCGTGCAGCGGATGTCGTTGCCCGCGACCTCGCGGCCCTTGGCGATGACGTTCGCCGCCATGTCCGCGATCTGCAGGACGTCCTCGTCGGTCTCGGTGGGCAGGCCGAGCATGAAGTACAGCTTCACCTGGCGCCAGCCGTTGCCGTACGCGGTCGCGACGGTGCGGATCAGGTCCTCTTCGGAGACCATCTTGTTGATGACCTTCCGCATCCGCTCGGAGCCGCCCTCGGGGGCGAACGTCAGACCGGAGCGGCGGCCGTTCCTCGTCAGCTCGTTCGCCAGGTCGATGTTGAAGGCGTCGACGCGGGTCGAGGGCAGGGAGAGGCCGATCTTGTCCTCTTCGTACCGGTCCGCGAGGCCCTTGGCGACGTCGCCGATCTCGGTGTGGTCGGCACTCGACAGGGACAGGAGGCCGACCTCTTCGAACCCCGTCGCCTTCAGACCTCGGTCGACCATCTCGCCGATGCCCGTGATCGAGCGCTCGCGCACCGGGCGGGTGATCATGCCCGCCTGGCAGAACCGGCAGCCGCGCGTGCAGCCGCGGAAGATCTCCACCGACATGCGCTCGTGCACGGTCTCGGCGAGCGGAACCAGCGGCTGCTTCGGGTAGGGCCACTCGTCGAGGTCCATGACGGTGTGCTTGGACACGCGCCACGGGACGCCGGACTTGTTCGGTACGACGCGGGCGATGCGGCCGTCGGGGAGGTACTCGACGTCGTAGAAGCCGGGGATGTAGACCGACCCCGTCTTCGCCAGGCGGAAGAGGACCTCCTCGCGCCCGCCGGGGCGGCCCTCGGCCTTCCACTGGCGGATGATCTCCGTCATGTCGAGCACGGCCTGCTCGCCGTCGCCGATGACCGCCGCGTCGATGAAGTCGGCGATCGGCTCGGGGTTGAAGGCCGCGTGGCCGCCGGCCAGGACGATCGGGTCGTCCAGGCCGCGGTCCTTGGACTCCAGCGGGATGCCCGCGAGGTCCAGGGCGGTCAGCATGTTCGTGTAGCCGAGCTCCGTGGAGAAGGACAGGCCGAACACGTCGAACGCCTTCACCGGGCGGTGGCTGTCGACCGTGAACTGCGGGACCTGGTGCTCCCGCATCAGCTCTTCCAGGTCCGGCCAGACGCTGTACGTGCGCTCGGCGAGGACGCCCTCGCGCTCGTTCAGGACCTCGTAGAGAATCATGACGCCCTGGTTGGGCAGGCCGACCTCGTACGCGTCCGGGTACATCAGGGCCCAGCGGACGTCGCACTCGTCCCAGGGTTTGACGGTGGAGTTGAGCTCACCGCCCACGTACTGGATCGGCTTCTGCACATGCGGGAGCAGGGCTTCGAGCTGCGGGAAAACCGACTCGACAGACATCGCTGGACCTTCGTGAGCTGACAGGGGTGACCCTCAAGCCTAACGTGGCCCGGGCCACGACCCGTACCCCGATCGGCCGAGGCCCCGCTCCCGGGCTCAGCCGCCCAGCGCCGCCCGCACCTTCGGCCGCGACGCCCGCTCCCACACCCCCGGCAGCTCCCGCTCCCGCGCCGCCGCGGCCGCCTCCTCGCGGCCGTACAGCAGGCCCCAGACGAACGCGCTCTCGCCCGCCGCGTGCGCCTGGATCGCCAGGTTCCGCAGGGCCTCGCGGGCGACGACGCTGTCCTGGTGGTCGCCAAGCACCTTCTGGACGGCCTTCATGCGCTTGGCGAAGCGCTTGGCGGGCTTGCCGAGGGCCGGTTTGGCCGCCTCGCCCGCGTACCGGGCGCGCTTGGCGGCCTTGCGGGCCTCGTGCATCGCCACGTCCCGCTCGGCGCCGGGGGCCAGCGCGAGCGCGCGGTCGACCCGCTTGGCCAGGCGGCCGTAGTCCTTGAGCATCGCCTTGGGCAGGGCCTCGGCCGCGGGGGCCGCCGCGGCCTTGCGGAGCGGGGGGTCGGCCAGGAGGGCGTCCAGGCGGTCGAGCAGCGCGAGGTAGCGCTTGGTGTCGAGTACGGCGACCGTCTTGCGGCGGGCGCCGGCTCGGCCCGCGACCTTCCAGATCCGCAGGCGGCCGCGGACCGGGCCCAGGAGGAGGGTCCTGGGGACCTCCGCGACGGCGGCCGTGAGGCGTTCCGCGAGGACCTCGCGGTCGCGGTCCACGCCCAGTTCGGCGGCCAGCCACTTCAGTTCCTCGCCCACGGGGTCCGTGACCGTGCGGTCGAGGATCTTTCCGTACGACTTGAAGGCGCTGCGGGTCCTGCGGGTCGCCACGCGCATCTGGTGCACGGAGTCGGGGAGGTCCTGGCGGACGGCGGGGTCCAGCTCGACGAGGCGGTCGCGCTGTGCGCGGAGGTATGCGAGGACGTGGGCGCCCGCGGAGTCCTCGCGGAGGCGGGGCTGGGGCTGCTTCCCTTTGCCTGTGCTGCCGCTCTTTGCAGGCTTGCTGTCGGCCTGGGGCTGTGCCCACCCGTCCCGCCGTGCGGGACGCCTGCCCACAGCGGTAGCGGTAGCGGCAGCGCCAGCGGGGGCGGCGGCGTCCGTTGGGGCCGTTTCCTGAAGCGCCCTCGCCAGTTTCGACGGTGACGTCGACCTCCGTACCCCCGCCTTGCGCAGCTTCTTCTCGACCTTGTCGAGGAGGTCCGGGTCGCCGTCGTCCGCGAGTTCCACCTCGATCTCCGTCCAGGCCGTCGTGCCGTCGCCGTCGGTGAGGCGCTCCGCGCGGACGCCGTCGAGGCTGACCTCCGCGAGGAGGGCGCCGGACTCGTCGACGAGGTGGCGTACGTCCCGGGCCGAGCGGAGGCGGACGACCGGGGTGAGCGCGGCGTCGCGCACGCGGGAGCGGACGAGGCCCGCGAGGGAGCGCGGCACGTCGTCCGACAGCGGGGCGTGCACCTCGTCGCGGGCGCCCTCGATCTCGGGCACCGGCAGCTTCAGGTGCCAGCCCGCGTCGTCGCCGCCGGTGCGGCGCCGCAGGGTGATGGAGGCCGCGGCGAGGCGCTGGTCGGCGGTGTCGTAGTACACCGCGTCCAGGTCGGCGACGCCCTTGTCGATGACGTCCGCCACCCCGGCGACTCCCCTGAGGTCGGGGAGTCCGCCGTGGGCACCGGCGTCGTACTTCCGCTCGATCTCGCGCTTCGTGTCCGCCATGAACCGAATCTAGACGCGATCGGCCGACTTGGGCAGACCTCGTTCCGCTACGCCGACAGCGGGCGCTCCACCTTGATCGACTGGAGTAGGCCCACGGCCACCCAGACCGCGAACATCGAGGACCCTCCGTACGACACGAAGGGCAGCGGCAGGCCCGCCACCGGCATGATGCCGAGCGTCATCCCGACGTTCTCGAACGCCTGGAAGGCGAACCAGGCGATGATGCCGGCGGCGACGACCGTGCCGTACAGCTCGGTCGTCTCGCGGGCGATGCGGCAGGCCCGCCAGAGCACGACGCCGAGCAGCAGCAGGATCGCACCCGCGCCGACGAAGCCGAGCTCCTCGCCCGCGACCGTGAAGACGAAGTCCGTCTGCTGTTCGGGGACGAACTGTCCGGTGGTCTGGGAGCCCTTGGTGAGCCCGGTGCCGGTCAGGCCGCCCGAACCGATCGCGATGCGCGCCTGGTTGGTGTTGTAGCCGACGCCCGCCGGGTCGAGGGCGGGGTTGGCGAAGGCCGCGAAGCGGGCGATCTGGTAGTCGTCAAGGACGCCGAGCTGCCACACGGCGAGTCCGCCGAGGACGCCCGTGCCGAGCAGCCCGAAGATCCACCGGTTGGAGGCGCCGGAGGCGAGCAGCACGCCGAGCACGATCATCACTATGACCATGACCGAGCCGAGGTCCGGCATGAGCAGGACGATCGCTATCGGGACGGCGGCGAGCCCGAGGGACTGCACCACCGTGCGGTGGTCGGGGTGTTCCTTGTCCCCCGCGTCGACGCGGGCCGCGAGCAGCATCGCCATGCCGAGGATGATGGTGATCTTGCAGAACTCGGCGGGCTGGAGCGAGAAGCCCGCGACCACCAGCCAGGCGTGGGCGCCGTTGATGGTGGCGCCGAGCGGGGTGAGCACGAGCAGGACGAGGAAGACCGAGATGCCGTAGAGGATCGGCACGGCCGTGCGCAGGGTGCGGTGGCCGAGCCAGATCGTGCCGGCCATCAGGGCGAGCCCGATGCCGATGTTCAGGACGTGCTTGAACAGGAAGGCGTACGGGTCGTCGCCGACGAGCTCGGTGCGGTTGCGGGTCGCCGAGTAGACCAGCGCGGAGCCGATCACGGACAGGGCGAGCGCGCAGAGCAGTATCACCCAGTCGAGCCTGCGCAGTATCGAGTCGCGGGCGAACAGGCGGGAGAGCGTGGAGCGTTCGGGGCCGTAGCCCGAGACGGAGAAGCCACCAGTGCCGGCCATGAGCTAGTCACGCCTCCCGTTCGCCGGCGGCCCGGCCAGTTCCGTCTGCTCGGTCGGCGGCTTCGGCTTCTCCGGCTTGTACGGCTTGACCTTCGGGGCGTCGATGGAGCCGTCGGGCTGGATCTTGGGCAGGGTCTTCTGCGGCTCGGGCAGCAGGGCCTTCTTGAGGTCCTGCTTGCCGTCGTCGTCCAGGCCGTAGATCGCGTCGTAGATCTTGCGGACGGCGGGCCCGGACGCGCCGGAGCCCGTACCGCCCTGGGAGATCGTCATCACGATCGAGTAGTCCTTGGTGTACGTGGCGAACCACGAGGTCGTCTGCTTGCCGTAGACCTCGGCCGTACCCGTCTTCGCGTGCATCGGGATCTTGTCCTGCGGCCAGCCGCCGAAGCGCCAGGCGGCGGTGCCCTTGGTCGCGACGTCCGCGAGGGCACCGTCTATGTCCTTGCGCAGGGCCGCGTCCATGGGCAGCTTGCCGTGGGACTTGGGCGCGATCTCCTGGATGTGCTTGCCGTCGGCGCTGATGATCGCCTTGCCGACGGTCGGGTTGTACATGGTGCCGCCGTTGGCGATGGCGGAGTAGATCGTCGCCATCTGGATCGGCGTGACGAGGGTGTCGCCCTGGCCGATGGAGTAGTTGACGGAGTCACCGGCGCGCATCTTCATGCCTTCGAGGCAGTTCTCGTACGCGATGCGCGCGGCGTAGTCGCCGCCGCTCTTCTTGCCCTGCTTGCACCAGGCGTCCTTGTTGGCCTTCCAGTAGTCCTTCTTCCACTGGCGGTCGGGGACGCGGCCTGTGACCTCGTTGGGCAGGTCGATGCCGGTCTCCTTGCCGAGGCCGAACTGGTGGGCGGTCTTGTAGAACCAGTCCTTGGCGTCCTTCTTCGGCTTGTTGCCGCCGTCCTTGGCCCACTGGTCGTGCGACAGCTTGTAGAAGACCGTGTCGCAGGAGACCTCCAGGGCCTGGCCGAGGGTGATGCTGCCGTGGCCCTGGGACTCGAAGTTCTTGAAGACCTGTCCGCCGATGGAGTACGAGCTGGGGCAGGGGTAGCGGCCATTGAACTCGTACCCCGCGTTGACGGCGGCGGTGGTCGGGATGACCTTGAAGATCGAGCCGGGGGCGGCCTGGCCCTGGATGGCCCGGTTCAGGAGCGGGTAGTTGGACTTCTTGCCGGTGAGCTTGGTGTAGTCCTTGCCGGAGATGCCGCCGACCCAGGCGTTGGGGTCGTACGACGGGTTGGAGGCCATGGAGACGATGCGGCCGGTCTTGTTCTCCATGACGACGACGGCGCCCGCGTCGGCCTTGTAGTTCTCGCCGGTGTTCTTGTCGAACTCGTCGCGGGCCTTCTTCATCGCGTCGTTCAGCCAGTACTCGGACACGGCCTGCACGCGCGCGTCGATGCTGGTGACGACGTTGGAGCCGGGCCGGGCCTGGTCGGAGTCGGCCTTCCCTATCACCCGGCCGAGGTTGTCGACCTCGTAGCGGGTGACGCCCGCCTTGCCGCGCAGCTGCTTGTCGTAGGTGCGCTCCAGGCCGGAGCGGCCGACCTGGTCGGAGCGCAGGTACGGCGAGTCGCTGTCCTTGGCCTTGTTGATCTCGTCGTCGGTGACGGGCGAGAGATAGCCGAGGACCTGTGCGGTGTTGGACTTGCCGGGGGCGCCGTAGCGGCGCACGGCGGTGGGCTCGGCGGTGATGCCGGGGAAGTCCTCGGAGCGCTCCCGGATCTGCAGGGCCTGCTTGGGCGTGGCCTCGTCGGTGATCGGGATGGGCTGGTAGGGCGAGCCGTTCCAGCAGGGCTGGGGCGTCTTGGAGTCGCAGAGGCGGACCTTGTCGGCGACGTCCTTGGGGGTCATGTTCAGGACCGCGGCGAGCTTGTTGAGGACGCCCTTGCCGTCGTCCTTCATCTTCATCAGGTCCGTGCGGGACGCGGAGACGACGAGGCGGGTCTGGTTGTCGGCGATGGGCACGCCGCGGGCGTCGAGGATCGAGCCGCGCACGGCGGGCTGGACGACCTGCTGGACGTGGTTGCCGGAGGCTTCCTCGGCGTACTCGGAGCCGTTGCGGACCTGGAGATACCACAGGCGTCCGCCGAGGGTGAGGAGCAGCGAGACGACGAGGATCTGGATGATGACGAGGCGGATCTGGACGCGTGGGGTGCGGCCCGTCTCCGGGATGTTGGTCACTTCGCTCCTCCCCTGGTGTACGTCGGCCACCGAACGGCTCGGTACGTGAACTGCCGTGCGCTCACAGGCGCTTGACCCCCTTGATGCGTCCGGCGCGGGCCACCCGGGCCTTGGCCGCCTTCATCCGCAGGCCCGCGCCGCGCTGGTTGCCGATGCTCAGGCCGGTGCCGGAGGACAGGAAGCCGGAGGAGACGTCGGCCGCCTTGGCGCCCCCGGAGGTCTCCCCCAGCGGGTCGTTCTCGGCGCGCCGGGCGAGCGCGATGATCAGCGGGATGGTGAACGGCGCGAGCATCAGGTCGTACAGCGCGGCCGTGAAGAGCAGTCCGCCGAGGCCGACATGGCGGGCCGCGTCGTCGCCGACGAGGGCGCCCACGCCGGCGTACAGCAGCGTGGAGCCGATGGCGGCGCCGACCACGACGACGAGCGGGCCGCTGGCCGAGCGGAGTCTGCCGGTCTCGGGCTTGGCGAGGCCGGCCAGATAGCCGATGACGCACAGGACCAGGGCGTAGCGCCCGGCGGCGTGGTCGGCGGGCGGCGCGAGGTCGGTGAGCAGGCCCGCGCCGAAGCCGATGAGGGCGCCGCCGGTGTGGCCGTACACGAGGGCGAGGCCGAGGACAGTCAGGAGCACCAGGTCGGGCACGGCGCCGGGCAGTTGGAGCCGGGCCAGGACGCTGACCTGGACGACGAGGGCGACGACGACGAGGGTGCTGGAGAGCAGGATCCGGTTGAAGCGCATGGCTGTGTCAGTGCTCCTACTGCTCGTTGCCGTTGTCTGCGCCGTCGGCCGGGGGCTGCCCGGACGGCGTGGCCGTGACCGTCACCGTGGGGGTCGGTTTGGGTTTGGCGGGCTTGGGCGGCAGCACGGTGTCGCGGGGGTCCTCGCGGGGGGCTTCCACGACCACGCCGACGACGTCGAGCTTGGTGAAGCCGGCGTACGGGCGGACGTAGACGTTGCGGGTGAGGTCGCCGCCGGACGGGTCGACGCGGATGACCTCGCCGACCGGGACGCCCGGCACGAACGGCTTGTCGGCCTGGGAGCCGAAGGTCACCAGGCGGTCGCCCTTCTTGACCTTCGACTTGCCGTTGAGCAGCTGGACCCGCAGCGGGCGGTCGCCCTGGCCGGAGGCGAAGCCCAGCTCGTCGGTCTTCTCCATGCGGGTGCCGACGGTGAAGTCGGGGTCGTTGGCGAGCAGCACCGTGGCGGTGGACGGGCCGACGGTGGTGACGCGGCCGACCAGGCCGTCGCCGTTGAGCACCGTCATGTCGCGCTTCAGGCCGTCGTTGGCGCCGGCGTCGATGGTGACCGTCCAGGAGAAGCCCTGGGCCGCTCCTATGCCGATGACCTCCGCGCCCTTGATGCCGTACTGCCCCGCGCCCGCCGTCTTCAGCATCTTGTCGAGCTGTTTGACGCGGCTGCGGTTGCGGTCGTCGCTGCCGAGCTTGGCCTTCAACGCGGCGTTCTGCCGCTCCAGTTCGGCGATGCGGTCGTGGCGGTCCCCGGAGTCCCGGACCGCGCCGATCGCGTTGCCGATCGGGTCCACGGCGGAGGACATGCCGTCCTCGACCGGGCCGAAGACCGTGGCGGCGGCCTGGCGGGCACCGTCGACCGGCGAGTCCTCGCCGCCGCGGATGTCCACCGTGATCAGAGCGAACGCGATGGCGATCAGCAGCACCAGGAGCAGCCGGCTCTCTCGTGTGTCCCTCACGTGCGGCGGCCGTGCCTTCCTCAAGTCGGAATATGCGGAATCTACAGACTGGGAAATCTATGAAACCGCGGACGCCCGAGCGCGCCGCGGCATTGTGTGTTCTCTCAGCGTTGTCGGCGTTGTCACTGTTCTCGTTCTCAGTGTTGCCTCTATATCAACGATCCGCCGCACGAGGTGGCAGGCACTCGTACGGCGGACGTCGTCGCGTCACTTCATCTGCGCGGCTGGGCGTCCAGAACCTGCTGGAGCGCCTCGAACTCCTCGACGCACTTGCCGGAGCCGAGCGCCACGCTGTCCAGCGGGTCCTCGGCGATGTGGATGGGCATGCCGGTCTCGCGGCGCAGCCGCTCGTCCAGGCCGCGCAGCAGGGCGCCGCCGCCGGTCAGGACGATGCCGCGGTCCATGACGTCGCCGGACAGCTCGGGCGGGCACTTGTCGAGGGTCGTCTTGACCGCGTCGACGATGGCGTTGACGGGCTCCTCGATGGCCTTGCGGACCTCGGCGGCGGAGATCACGACGGTCTTCGGCAGGCCGGAGACCAGGTCGCGGCCGCGGATCTCGGTGTGCTCGTCGGCGTCCATGTCGTACGCGGAACCGATGGTGATCTTGATCTGCTCGGCGGTGCGCTCGCCGAGGAGGAGGGAGTACTCCTTCTTGATGTGCTGGATGATCGCGTTGTCCAGCTCGTCGCCGGCCACCCGGATGGACTGTGCCGTGACGATTCCGCCGAGGCTGATGACGGCGACCTCGGTGGTGCCGCCGCCGATGTCCACCACCATGTTGCCGGTGGCCTCGTGGACCGGCAGGCCGGAGCCGATGGCGGCGGCCATGGGCTCCTCGATGATGTGCACCTGGCGGGCACCGGCCTGCGAGGAGGCTTCGATGACCGCGCGGCGCTCGACGCCCGTGATGCCCGAGGGCACACAGACCACGACGCGCGGGCGGGCCAGATAACGGCGCTTGTGGATCTTCAGGATGAAGTAGCGCAGCATCCGCTCGGTGATCTCGAAGTCGGCGATGACGCCGTCCTTCAGCGGACGCACCGCGACGATGTTGCCCGGCGTGCGCCCGATCATCTTCTTCGCTTCGGCGCCGACCGCGAGGATGCCGCCGGTGTTGGTGTTGATCGCGACGACGGACGGTTCGTTGAGTACGATCCCCCGACCCCTGACGTACACCAGCGTGTTGGCGGTCCCGAGGTCGACAGCCATGTCACGGCCGATGAACGACATGTTGTTCCCCATGAGGATGCGTCTGGCCTTCCCTAGTGGAGCGTGTGATGGCTTGTTAGGTAGGCGAGGTGGGTGCTGTGTGGCGTGGAGGCTTCCATCGTAGTCTCGCCCGCACGGACACGGCGCGAGGGTCTGCGCCATTGTCAGCAGATGATGAGCCGCCCCGCTTCTGGAGACGTGCCATCGGGGGGACGGGTTCCCCCGATCGGGCCGCATATGCCAAAGGACGGCCGGATTTATCCGGCCGTCCCAGGTCGAGCGGGTGTGGTGCTCAGACGAGGCCCGGGAAGAAGATCTTGAGCTCGCGCTCGGCGGACTCCTCGGAGTCGGAGGCGTGGATCAGATTCTCGCGGACGATGACGCCGAAGTCGCCCCGGATGCTCCCGCTGGGGGCCGCGATGGGGTCGGTGGGACCGGCCAGCTGCCGGACGCCCTCGATCACTCGCTCACCCTCGACGACCATGGCGACGACCGGGCCGGACAGCATGAACTCGACGAGCGGCTCGTAGAAGGGGCGGCCGACGTGCTCGGCGTAGTGCGTCTCCAGCGTGGCGCGGTCGAGGGTGCGCAGCTCCAGCGCGCTGATCTTCCAGTCGGCCTTCCGCTCGATGCGGCCGACGATCTCGCCGACCAGCGAGCGCCGGACAGCGTCCGGCTTGAGGAGGACGAGAGTGCGCTGGGTCATGGGTGCGGCTCCAAGAAGTGTTCTTACGTTTCCGTGGGAATGCCCGCACGATACCGGGGCCGCTACGCAGTGTGTCGCCCGGCCGGGAACTATCGGCCGTCCCCCGGCCGACGCCCGCCCGCCCGACGGCCCCGCGTCAGGCGGCGTCCCCCTCCGCCCCCTGTGCGGCGAACCTGGCCTTGGCCTCGTCGATCTGCCGGCCGAAGTGGACCGACGCCCACCACAGGACGGCGAACATCGCGCCCATGAAGAACATCATCGGGACCACGAAGCCGCTGGCGATCAGCGCGATCTGCAGCGCCCAGCCGAGCTGGACACCGCCCGGCCGGGTGACCATGCCGCACAGCAGGACGGAGAGCGCCATGGCGACGCCGCAGACCGTCCAGACCGTGCTCACGGCCAGGTCCGGGTCCTTCATGGCGACCAGACCGGCGAATCCGATGACGAAGAACTCGCCGATGAGCGTCGACGAACAGAGCGTGCGCACGGCTCTCAGCCCTTCCCCAGGAGCAGTCGGGCCTCGCCGACGGTGATGACGGAGCCGGTGACGAGGACGCCGCCGCCGGCGAACTCCCCCTCCTCCTCGGCCAGCGTGATGGCGGCCTCCAGGGCGTCGTCCAGGCGCGGCTCGACCTGCACGCGGTCGTCGCCGAAGACCTCGACGGCGAGGCCCGCGAGCGCGTCGGCGTCCTGGGCGCGGTGGCTGGAGTTCTGCGTGACGACGACCTCGGCGAAGATCGGCTCGAAGGCTTCCAGGATGCCGCGGGCGTTCTTGTCGTCGCTGACGCCGATCACGCCGACGAGGCGGCTGAAGTCGAAGACCTCGCTGATGGCCGCGGCCGCGGCGCGGGCGCCCGCGGGGTTGTGCGCGGCGTCCAGGACGACGGTGGGCGAGCGGCGTACGACTTCGAGGCGGCCCGGCGAGGCGACCGAGGCGAATGCCTTGCGGACGGTGTCGATGTCCAGCGGGCGGGCGTGCTGGGCGCCGACGCCGAAGAACGCCTCGACGGCGGCGAGGGCCACCGCGGCGTTGTGCGCCTGGTGTTCGCCGTGCAGCGGCAGGAACACCTCCTCATACTCCCCGCCGAGGCCGCGCAGGTTGAGGAGCTGCCCGCCGACGGCGACCTGGCGGGCGGCGACGCCGAACTCCAGGCCCGCGCGCGCGACCGTCGCGTCCACCTCGACGGCCTTCTTCAGGAGCACCTGGGCTGCGTCGACGGGCTGCTGGGCCAGGATGACCGTGGCGTCCGGCTTGATGACGCCGGACTTCTCCGCGGCGATCTCGGCGGCCGTGGCGCCCAGGCGGTCGGTGTGGTCCAGGTCGATGGGCGTGACGACGGCGACGGAGCCGTCGATGACGTTCGTGGCGTCCCAGGTGCCGCCCATGCCGACCTCGACGACGGCGACGTCCACGGGGGCGTCCGCGAAGGCGGCGTACGCCATGCCGGTGAGCACCTCGAAGAAGGAGAGCCGGAACTCCTGCTTGGCGTCCACCATTTCCACGTACGGCTTGATGTCCTCGTACGCCTCGATGAAGCGCTCGGGGGACAGGGGGGCGCCGTCCAGGCTGATGCGCTCGGTGATCGACTGGACGTGGGGCGAGGTGTACCGCCCGGTGCGCAGTTCGAAGGCGCCCAGGAGGGCCTCGATCATGCGGGCCGTGGAGGTCTTGCCGTTCGTCCCCGTGATGTGGATCGAGGGATACGCCCGCTGGGGCTCACCGAGGACGTCCATCAGGGCGGCGATGCGGGCGAGCGAGGGGTCCAGCTTGGTCTCGGGCCAGCGGGCCGCGAGTTCCGCCTCGACGGCCCGCAGGGCCTTGTCCACCTCCGGGTCGGCCGGGCGGGCCGGGACGTCGGCCTCGGGCGGGCCCGCCTGCGTGCGCAGGGTGCGGCTGCCGGCCTCGATCACGGCGAGATCGGGGTCGCGGTCGGTCTCGGCCCCGACGATCTCGTCGAATTCGTCGAGTCCGGCGGTCTCGTCGGCGGGGTCGCGGTCGTCGTCGCGCGGGTTGTCGTTCGGAGGGAGGTCGCTCACGTACGTCAGTCTATTCGGGCGTGGGCGCCTTGGGGCTGGGGGCGTCCCCTGCCCATGGGGCTTCGCCCCTCTCCCCCTTCTTTGGCCCTTCGGGCCTCGTCCTCAATCGGGCCTCGTCCTCAAGCGCCGGACGGGCTGTTTGCGGGCTCGGACGGGCTGTTGCCGCCCGGGTCAGGACCTTCGGCCTGTCCGGTTCGGGACTTTGGTCCCTCCGTTGGGGGGATGGGTTGGGCAAACTTGGCGATCATGGACATAGGCATCGACCTCGGCACCGCCAACACCCTTCTCTACGTCCGCGGTCAGGGCATCGTGCTCAACGAGCCGTCCGTGGTCGCCGTCAAGGAGGGCGCGCGCCACGCGCTGGCCGTCGGCACGGAGGCCAAGGAGACCATCGGCCGCACCCCCGGCTCCATCACCGCGATCCGCCCCCTGAAGGACGGTGTGATCAGCGACTTCGAAGCCGCCGAGGAGATGATCCGGCACTTTGTGCGCAAGGCCGTGCCCGGCCGCAGGCCGCGTACGCGGATGGTGATCTGCGTGCCCAGCGGTGTCACGCAGGTCGAGCGGCGAGCGATCGTGCACGCCTCGCAGCGGGCCGGGGCGCGGGCCGTCCACCTGGTCGAGGAGCCGATGGCGGCGGCGATCGGGGCGGGCCTTCCGGTGGCCGAGCCGCGCGGGTCGATGATCGTGGACATCGGCGGCGGCACCACCGAGGTCGCCGTCATCTCCCTCGGCGGGATCGTGACGTCCCAGTCCCTGCGGGTCGGCGGGGACCGCCTCGACACCGCGATCACGGACTACGTACGCCGCCGGCACGCGCTCCTCATCGGCGAGCGCACCGCCGAGGACGTGAAGGTCGCCATCGGGTCCGCGTGGCCCGTGCCCGGCGAGGAGGACTTCGAGCGGCGGACGTTCACCGTGCGGGGGCGGGAGAAGGTCGGCGGGCTGCCCAAGACGGTGGAGCTGACCGTGGCGGAGGTGCGGGCCGCTCTCGACGAGCCCGTCGAGGCGATCATCGCCGCTGTGCGGGTGACGTTGGAGGAGTGTCCGCCGGAGCTGTCCGGCGACGTCATGGAGCACGGCATCGTGCTCACCGGTGGCGGCGCGCTGCTGCCCGGCCTGGACCTGCGCCTCGCCTCCGCCACCGGCATTCCCGTCTTCGTCGCCGACGACCCGCTGGACAGCGTGGCGCTCGGCTGCGGCAAGTGTGTCGAGGACTTCGACGGGTTGGAGCGGGTGATGTCCGCGGCGTAGCCCTCGGGCCGGGCGGGGGTACGGGGCGTCACTTGCCGTGGGGCTGTGGTTTCCGGCCGGGGGCCGGCGAGG
>NZ_AOPZ01000092.1 GCF_000414115.1 Streptomyces aurantiacus JA 4570 | reverse complement strand
GGCGCGGCCGACCCCGCGGACCCGCTGTGCGCGGCGCATCTGCACTGCCCACCGCTCGCCCTCGCGGCCGCGGCCGATCTCGCGGCGTCCGCGCTCAATCCCTCCATGGACTCCTGGGACCAGGCGCCCGCGGCCTCCGCCCTCGAAGCTCTCCTCACCGCCACCCTGGCCGCCGAGGTCCACGGCGGCCCGGAGGGCGCGGCCGACGCGCTGATCACCACCGGCGGCACCGAGTCCAACCAGCTCGCCCTGCTCCTCGCCCGCGAACAGGCCGCCGCCCACGGCCACGCCCTGCACGTCCTCGTGGGCGCCAACGCTCATCACTCCCTGGGCCGCGCCGCCTGGCTCCTCGGCCTGCCGGAGCCCGTCACCGTGCCGGCGCCCGCCGGTGTCCTCGATCCCGCCGCCCTCGACGAGGCCCTCACCGAACTCCCCGGCCCGCCCGGCGGCTTCCTCGTCGCGGCCACCGCCGGCACCACCGACGCCGGTCTCGTCGACCCCCTCACCGACATCGCCGACCTGTGCGCCGCCCACGGGGCCCGGCTGCACGTCGACGCCGCGTACGGCGCGGGCCTGCTCTTCAGCGACGTGCACAGGGCGAAGCTGCACGGCCTCGACCGGGCCGACAGCGTGACCCTCGACCTGCACAAACTCGGCTGGCAGCCGGCCGCCGCCGGAGTCCTCACCGTCCGCGCCACAGCCGACCTCGACGTCCTCGGCCACCGCGCCGACTACCTGAACGCCGACGACGACACCGAAGCCGGCCTGCCCGACCTCCTCGGCCGCTCCCTGCGCACCACCCGCAGACCCGACGCCCTGAAGATCGCCGTCACCCTCAAGGCCCTCGGCCGCGCCGGGCTCGGCGCCCTCGTCGACCAGGTCTGCGACCGCGCGCGGGAGTTCGCCGACCTCGTCGCGGCCCACCCCGGCTTCGAGCTGCACGACAAGCCCGCCATCAGCACCGTCCTGTTCCGGCCCGCGGGCGCCGACGACGACCACATCGCGTACGTACGAAGGAAGCTCCTCACCGACGGCACCGCCGTCCTCGGCCGGGCCCAGCTCGACGGCCGCCGCTGGCTCAAGGCCACCCTGCTCAACCCGCACACCCGCCCCGAGGACCTCGTGGCCCTGCTCACGCTCGTGGAAGGAACAAGCCCTCGATGAAGGACGCGTCGGCCACGCCCGATCTGCCCGACAAGCCCGTCCGTGCGCCCGCCGCCCCCGCGGGGCCCCGCGACCTGGTCGGCATCGGCATCGGCCCGTTCAACCTGTCCCTCGCCGCGCTCGCCCAGCCCCTCGACGGCGTCGACGCGGCGTTCTACGAACAGCGGCCGTCCTTCCACTGGCACCCCGGCCTCCTCATCGACGGCGCCACCCTGCAAGTGCCCTTCCTCGCCGACCTGGTGACCCTCGCCGACCCCGCGAACCCCTGGTCGTTCCTCAGCTATCTGCGCTCCCGCCAGCGCCTCTTCCCGTTCTACTTCGCCGAGCGCTTCCACATCCGGCGCGCCGAGTACGACGCCTACTGCCGGTGGGTCAGCGAGAACCTGCCCGCCCTGCACTTCGGCCACCAGGTCGACGCCGTCCGCTGGAACCCCGAACGCGCCCTGTTCGAGGTCGACTTCACCCAGCTCGACGCCGACGGCGAAGCCGAGGCCCTCGGCCGCACCCACGCCCGCAACATCGCCCTCGGCGTCGGCACCGCCCCTTATGTCCCCGAGCCCCTCAGGCCCCTCGCCGACGCCCCCGGCGTCCCCGTCATCCACTCCGCCGACTATCTGGCGCACCGCGACCGCTTCCTGGCCGCCGAGCACATCACCGTCATCGGCTCGGGGCAGTCCGGCGCCGAGATCTTCCTCGACCTGCTCAAGCACCGTCCCGCCGGACACGAGAAGATCCACTGGCTGGCCCGCAGCGCGGCCTTCGCCCCCATGGAGTACTCCAAGCTGGGCCTGGAGCACTTCACCCCCGACTACACCCGCTACTTCCACGCCCTGCCCGAGTCCGTACGCGACCGGCTCGTCCCCGGCCAGTGGCAGCTCCACAAGGGCATCGACGCCGACACGATCGCCGCCATCCACGACGAGCTCTACCAGCGCACCCTGCACGGCGGCTGGCCCGACGCCGTCCTCACCCCCGGTGTCACCGTCCGCACCGCGGGACGGGTCGCCACCACCCGCGTCGAACTCCACCTGGAACACGTCCAGCAGGGCACCCGCTCCCGTCTCACCACCGACGCCGTCGTCCTCGCCACCGGCTACCGCGAGCGCCCCCTCGACCAGCTCCTCGCCGGCCTCGACCCGTACATGCGCCGCGACTCCTCCGAGCGCCCCCGCATCGACGAGCAGTACCGCCTCGTCCTCGACCCCTCGGTCACGGGCACCGGCGCATCCGTCTACGTACAGAACGCCGAACGCCACACGCACGGCGTCGGCGCGCCCGACCTCGGGCTCGCCGCCTGGCGCAGCGCCACCATCCTCAACACCCTCACCGGCAAGGACCCCTACCCGCTGCCCGAGCGCACCGCCTTCACCAGCTTCGGCCTCACCGACCCGCGGCCCCGCACCCCCGCGGCCCGCGGCGAGCAGCCCACCAACCTCGTCCGCCTCAAGAACTGACCCCGCGGCGCCCGCCGCTCGCCCGCCCCGGCTCCGCGAGCGCGCCCACCGGCGCCACCACCCGCCGCGACCGGGGGCACGACCACACCGCCGTGCCCCCGACGACCTCCGCGGCCAGCGGATGCGACGCCGGATGGTCGGGGCACTCCGGCCACGTCGCCGGCAGCAACTGCGAAGCCAGCGCCTCCACGGCCCAGTCCTTGACCTGCTCGGCGAGCTCCGCCACCTGCTCGGCGGGCGCCGCGCCCTCCGGCACCGACACCCCCACACCCGAGCCGTCGGCCTCGTACAGCATCACCAGCGGCGCTTCGTCGAAGTCGAGCTCCTCACGGACGTTCGGCTGGACGGCACACGTCGCCCGCAGATCCCGCAGCACGACCGTCAGCGCCGTGGCCAGTTCCTCGTTCATGCTCCAGAGGCTATCCACGGCCGGGGTCAGGGGCGGCAGCCCCCTGTCCGACCAGCCGCACCTCCCGCTCCCCCGTGGTCCCCTCGACCTCAAGGACCCATACCTCGTTGGCGCCCTTCCGCAGCACGGGGCCGGGGACGTACAGCCCGTGCTGGGGGCCGACGGCCCAGTAGCGGCCGAGGCAGAAGCCGTTGAGCCAGACGAATCCCCGGCCCCAGCCGGGCAGTTCGAGGGTGGCGTCGCCGGGGCCGCGCAGGTCGAGGGTGCCGCGGTAGAGCCCGGGCCGCCCCCGGGCCGGCTCAAGGCTCGCGGCCAGTCCTCGCACGGCCTCGGCGTCGTCGAAGGCGCCGAGGGGCAGGCCGACGGCCCGCACCCCGTGCGCGTACTGCCGCTCGTGCAGGATCCCGCCCGTGATGCCCTTGGGCTCCCCCACGCGCGGCCCGTAGTTGACGCGGCCGAGGGACTCCGTCCACAGCGTCACGCGGGCGGGTCCGGCGACGGGCTCCGGCAGGGTGGGGGCGTCCTCGGTGAGGATGCCGGCCGGCACGCCGTCGACGTGTACGACGGCCCGGTCCCGCAGGCCCCGGGCGGTCAGCGGGTAGGGCTCGCGGGGGCCGGGGAGGTCGAGGGTGTAGCGGACCAGGCCCCGGTCGACGCCCAGGTCCTCGAAGGTGGGGGGCACGGCGTGTTCCGTCTCGGGGGTGCCGAGGGCGTCGGCGAGGGGGTCGAGGGGCACCCAGTCGGTGAGGCGGGCCGAGGCGGGGGCGGCGAGGGTGGCGGGGGGTGG
>NZ_AOPZ01000091.1 GCF_000414115.1 Streptomyces aurantiacus JA 4570 | reverse complement strand
GCGGCCAGGTCCGCGGTCTCGCGCAGTGTCTCCTCGCGCCGTCCCGCGAGCGCCACCGACCAGCCCGCCCGGAGCAGTTCGAGGGCGACGGCGCGGCCGATTCCGGAGCCCGCTCCGGTCACCACGGCGGTCTTCGAGGGTGCCGTTCGCTCAGCGTTCATGGCCCCGCAGGGTACGGGAGGGTCCGCCACACGGACCTCATCTGCCCGCCATTTGGCTGTTGTGTACGTGACAGGCGGGTGTCGTCCCCGGCTACTCCAATGCCCCTTGCAACCATCTTCAGGGGAGGGGCACATGACACCCGCTGCACAGCACTCACCCGAACTCCGCGCCGCCGCACGCCACTTGGGCCGCCGCCGGTTCCTCACCGGTACCGGCGCGGCCGCCGCCCTGGCGTTCGCCACCAACCTGCCCACCGCGGGCGTGGCGGGGGCGGCCGAGATGGACGCCGCCCGCGTGTCCGCCGACCCCTTCACGCTCGGCGTGGCCTCGGGCGACCCGCAGCCGAACTCCGTACTGCTGTGGACCCGGCTCGCGCCCAAACCCTTCGAGCAGGGCGGCGGCCTGCCCGCCCGGCGCGTCACCGTCCAATGGGAGCTGGCCCGCGACCCGCGCTTCAGGCGCGTCGTCAGGAGAGGCGCGGTCACCGCGCACCCGGAGTTCAACCACTCCGTGCACGTCCAGGCCGACCGCCTCGACGCCGACCGGACGTATTACTTCCGCTTCCGCACCGGCAAGTACCTCAGCGAGACCGGCCGCACCCGCACCGCGCCGCCCGCCTCCAGCAGCGCCGCGCTCACGCTGGCCGCGGTGTCCTGCCAGGCGTACCACGACGGCTACTTCACCGCGTACAAGCACCTCGCCGAGGACGATGTCGACGTGGTCTTCCACCTCGGCGACTACCTCTACGAGTACGCCGTGAACTCCGCCGGCGGCGCCCGCAAGTACACCGACCGTGTGCTGCCCGACATCTTCAACCGCGAGACGCAGACCCTCGACGACTACCGGCGCCGGTACGCGCTCTACAAGTCCGACCCCGACCTGCGCGCCGCGCACGCCGCGCACCCCTTCGTCGTCACCTGGGACGACCACGAGGTCGAGAACAACTACGCCGACGGCCTCGACGAGAACGGCAACCCGCCCGAGGAGTTCCTGCTGCGCCGGGCCTCCGCCTACCGCGCGTACTGGGAGAACCAGCCGCTGCGCCGCCCGCAGCGGCCCACCGGCTCCGACATGCAGCTCTACCGCCGCCTCAGCTGGGGCCGGCTCGCCCAGTTCGACATCCTCGACACCCGCCAGTACCGGTCCGACCAGGCGTACGGGGACAAGGCGCACGCGCCCGGGCCCGAGTCGCGCGACCCGAAGCGCACCATCACCGGTGCCACCCAGGAGCGCTGGCTCATCGAGGGCTGGCGCCGCTCGCGTGCCCTGTGGAACGTCGTCCCGCAGCAGGTCACCTTCTCCCAGCGCAAGCTCGACCTGACCGCCGAGGCCAAGGTCAGCATGGACGCGTGGGACGGGTACTCCGCCTCGCGCGACCGCGTGCTCGCCGGGGCGAAGTCCGCCGGGGTCGACAACCTCATGGTCCTCACCGGTGACGTCCACGTCGGGTACGCCTTCGACATCCTCGACGACTTCGACAAGCCGTCCTCGAAGGTCGTCGGCACCGAGATCGTCGCCACGTCCATCGCCAGCGGGAAGGACGGGGCGGAGCGGCCCGCCAACTGGGAGACCTACACGAAGGCGAACCCTCACCTGAAGTTCTACAACGGGCGGCGGGGGTACGTGACGGTCGCTCTCGGCCGCGCCGAGGCCCGGGCCGACTTCAAGACGGTGTCCGCGGTCACCACGCCCGGGGCGCCCCTCACGACGGCGGCGTCCTTCGTGACCGAGGCGGGAAACCCGGGCTTGCGCCCGGTGTAGCCCTCGCCCCGTATCAGCCTGAACGGCCTCGTCCTCAA